>NZ_JABXEM010000139.1:0-28788 GCF_013372595.1 Myxococcus sp. AM011 | reverse complement strand
CTGTTCGACTACATCGAGGTCTTCTACAACCAGCAACGCATGCACTCGGCAATCGGCTACGCTGCGCCGGCTGAGTTCGAAAGAGCAGCGGCGTAGTCAACCTGTCCACCGAACCGGATCACGCCCAGTTCTTGGAGAAGTACGTGTACATCACGTCCCAGTCCGTCTTCTCCACCTCCTCCATCTTCCCGGTGGCGAGCACGTAGCGCACCGCGCGGGAGAACTCGGTGCCCTCGTCGGTGATGAGGTACAGCGCGGAGGACGTCGGGTCGAAGGTCGCCGAGGACCAGGAGGCGATTCCCTTGTGGGCGGAGAGGTGCTTGCGCTCCTTGGTGGCGACGTTGAGGAGGAAGACGTCGCTGTCGGCGGTGGTGTTGGTCTGGTCCAGGGAGAGCCACTTCTCGTCCGGGGACACGTCGCCCACGTCCAGGCCGCTCTCGTTCTGGTACAGCAGCTTGCGCTCGAAGCTCTTGGCGTCGTAGCGGTACAGGTCCATGAAGCGCTCGTCGCGCTCGTTGGTGAGGACGTAGAAGGCGGACTCGTCCTGGCTCCAGCCGAAGAAGACCGCGCGGTGCTTGTCGCCCGGCGTGAGGTCCTTCTCCTGCCCGTCCGGCGTGCGCACGTAGAGGTGGTGCAGCTCGTTGCCGCCCTGGTCCCGGGTGAAGAGGATGCGCTCGTCCTTGGGGAAGTAGCCCACGGCGAAGGTGCTGTCCGTGGTGGAGCGGGTGAGCTGGGTGGGCTTGCCGCCCTTCGCCGGCGCGGAGAAGACGTTGTAGATGCCCGTCTGGTTGGACGAGTACAGCACCCGCTGCTCATCCGGGGAGAAGGACGCGCCCCGAATCAGGGTCGTCTTCATGAACTGCTCGATGGCGTAGTGCTTGGACGGGCGCGCCGTCTCCCGCGCGGCGCCCGGCTTCTTCTCGGCGCCGGTCGGCTCCGGCTTGGGCGCGGCCAGCGCGAGAGTGGGGACGAGAGCCACGGCGGCCAGCGCTCGTGACAGGGAAGACCAGGTCGGCATGACGGCTCCGGGGGAAGTGGGGTGCGCAGGGGAGACACTCGCGCGGTGGTGCTGGCGCGGTGTCCCGTGCCTTCTACACGAATGGCCCAGGGCGCCATTGCCTGGACGCCTCCCGCCGCGAGCCGCCTCGGGGCTGTCTCCAGGGGAGCGCGAGTCCAGGAGGGCTCCAGGGGCGGGCTCGGATGCCTGCTTCTGGGACCGGGCTGGCAAGAGGGCCTCGAAGCGGGAAGTGCATACATACCCCTCCCGGGTTGTGTTGGACGATGCACGACCCCCAGACGACGCCCCGCCTGCCGAGGCCAACGCCTGTCCCCTCACCTGTCCCCTCTGTCGAGCGCAACCAACTGGTCCTCCCCATCCCGGAGCGTCCAGCCCACGAAGCGCTCGCGGAAGCCCGAGGGTGGCTCGATGGCATCCACGAGCGGATGATGGCCGCCGAGGACGACGTCCTCCATCAGGACATGCACTCGCTCCACCTGGGCCTGCTCACCTTGCGGCGCCGCTGGAACGAGGAGGACTGGAAGTCCTTCTGCATGGACACCGCGCGAAAGCACCCGCTCCGCTCGTTCGTCCACCAGTGTCCCTTCACCCGGAGGGCCTTCGAACGCCCCCGGGGCTATGCGGGAGACGCGGCCCTCATCGACTACCTGTACATGGACCGGGCCGCCGACGAGCTTCACGCGGGCCGTGAGGTCTACCGGTACATGCATCAGCAACCCAGCGCGGTCAGCGTGCGCGAGCGACGTGAGCTGCTGGCGCGCGCCCTCGACGCGACGGCCGAGCGCGTTCCCCAGGGCGCGCGCATCCTCTCCGTCGCGTGTGGCCACCTGCGCGAGGCCGAGTCCTCCGCGGCGGTGCGCGAGCGCCGCGTTCAAGAACTCATCGCGTTCGACCAGGACCCGCTGAGCCTCGCGGAGATTTCGCACCACCAGCCGCTCGACGTGGTGCGCCCCCACTGCGGCTCGGTGCGCGCGCTGCTCGCCGGCAAGGTGGCCTTCAGCGAGTTGGACTTCGTCTACTCCGCGGGCCTCTACGACTACCTCTCCGCCTCCGTCGCCACGCGGCTCACCGGGCTGCTCTTCGGCATGCTGCGCTCGGGGGGACGGCTGCTGGTGGCCAACTTCGCGCGCTTTCCTCCGGAGACGGGCTACATGGAGGCCTTCATGGACTGGTGGCTCACCTACCGGGAGGAGGACGACATGCGCGCCCTGCTCGCCGAGGTGCCGCTGGAGTTGATCGACTCCGTGCGGCTGTTCCGCGACAGCCAGGACAACGTCATCTATCTGGAGCTGACCCGCCGCTGAGGCCTGGGGCTCGCTTTCAGTGCACGGGCGGCCCGGGTGGCTCGAGCTGCGAGGGTGGCCCGGAGCAGGGCAGGGTGACGGTGAAGGTGGAGCCTTCGCCCGGCGTGCTCTCCACGTCGATGGTGCCGCCCAGGGCCTGGACGATTTCCCGCACAATCCACAGGCCCAGGCCGAAGCCGCCGTAGTGGCGCACGGACACCGCGCGCTCGAAGCGGCCGAAGATGCGCGAGCGGTCCTCGTCGGCGATGCCGATGCCGAAGTCCCTGACCCGCAGTCGCGCGTGGCTGCCCCGCTGCTCCAGGGTGATTTCAATCGGCTGGCCGGCGCCGTACTTCATCGCGTTGGACAGGAGATTTCCCACCACCTGCTCCAGGCGCATGGCGTCCCAGTAGCCCGCGAGGCGGTGCTCGGGAGCGAGGAGTCGCACCGGGCACTCGGCGCGCGCGAGCGCCTCGCGGCTGCGCTCCAACTGCCCGTGGACGAGGGCCACCAGGTCCACCTCGGAGAGCTTGATGTGGAGCTGGCCCTGGGCGAGCCGGGAGATGTCCAGCAAGTCACTCACCAATCGCCCCAGGCGCTGCGTCTGGGCGGAGGCGGACTCCAGCTTGGCGGTGAGCTTCTCCGGTGGCAGGTGGCCGCCCGTGGCGCGGGCCTGGACCTGGAGTCCCTGGATGTGGAGCTGGAGCGAGGTGAGCGGCGTCTTCAGCTCGTGCGCGGCGATGGAGAGGAAGTCATCGCGGCGGCGCACCGCCTCCTGCTCGGCGCGGTACAGGCGGCCCTGCTCCTCGGAGAGCGCGGCGATTCGCGCGAAGTTCTCCGCGTTCTCCAGCGCGGCGCCGGCCAGCACCGTGACGAACTCCGCCAGGTGCTCCTCCAACTCGCCGAACAGCGCGCCCACCTGCCGGTGCGTGGCGACGACGCACGCCACCGTCTTGCCGCGCACCTGGAGGGGGGCGCAGAGCAGCGAGCGCACGCCGAGCAGCTCCATGCTCTCGCTCACGCCTCCGGGCAGCCCCTGTCCGAGCACGGTGATTCGGCCCGTCTCCATCGCGCGAGCGAGGGCGGTGCGGCTGATGCCCACCGCGTCCGCGTCCTCGTCGTGGGGCAAATCCCGAGGGTCCACCACCGCGCAGTGCTCGGCGCGCAGCAACTCCAGCATGGACTGTCGGGCGGCCTCGAACACGGCCTCGCGCGAGAGGGCGGACGCGAGCCTGCGGCCAGCCTCCAGCACGCGCGGGAAGCGGTCCACCAGGGAGAGGGTGCGGGTGCCTCCCCGCGCGGCGACCTCCGGTGACAGGCCCTCCTCCATCTCCTCCAGCGCCCGGGTGGCCGTGGCCAGGTCCGCCGCCGCGTCGGCCTGGCCCAGCGCGCGGCCCAGCTCTCCGCGGGCCTTGAGGCTCTGGGCATGCTCGTGCCGCATCTGCTGGGCATCGGCCACTTGCAGAGACTGCTCCAGGAAGCGCCTGGCCGCGCGGGGCTGACCTCGCAGGGCGGCCACCAGTCCCCGCTCGCGCAGCGCATGGGGGAGGTTGTTGCGGTAGGTGCGCGCCAGCGCATGGGCGCGTCGGGCCGTGTCGTCGGCGCGCTTGAGCAGGGCCTCGCGTCTCGCGGCGGCCAGGGGCGACGTGCTCTCCGCGAGCAGGCGCAGCGCCGTCGCCAGCAGCGGGCCGATGGGGGCCACGTACTCCTGACGCAGGTGTGCCTCGTCCACCAGACGCGAGGCGCGCTCCAGCACCTCCACCGCGCCCGCGGCATCGCCCTGACGCATCCGGCGCAGCGCCTCCGCTTGAAGCACGCCCGCGTAGCTCTGCGGGTCCGGCTGGTCGGAGTTGTTCAGCTCGCCGTCCAGCAGCGTGCCCGGAATCCTCCCGCCGGACGCCTTGGCCCACGCCTCCAGGCCCAGGCGCGCCGAGTAGCGGTCTCCCAGCGCAAGGGCGGCTGCGTGCAGCCGTTGGCTCGTCTCCAGCGACTCGCGCAGCCGGCCCAGCCGATAGAGCGCCATGGCCACCTGGAACGTGGCGTTGTTCACCTCCCACGGGTCGCCGGTGCGCTCCAGCAGTCGAATCGCCTCGTTGCACTTCTCGATGCAGTCGTGGAAGCGCGAGGCCGCGTAGCAGGCCAGCCCGTAGAAGTGCAGCGTCTGGCCCTGGCCCCACAAGTCACTCTGCTCCTGGCGCATCGCCAGGGACTTCTCCGCGTAGGCGAAGGCGCGCTGGAACCAGGGCACCGTGGTGAGCGCGGGCGAGTGCTCCGAGTACGCCTGCGCGAGCTCCGGCGTCGGCGGGTAGCGCTCCGCGAGGTTCAAGTCCCGCAGGTGCGCCCACAGCACCGCCATGCGTCCGCGCCGGTACCAGTAGCCATAGGCGAGCCGGCTGTAGAGGCGCACCGCCTGGAGGTCGCTCTCCCCGCCCGCGAGCGGCCTGCGGGAGAGGAACCTGCGCGGCGCCACCGTGTGCGCCGCCTGCGCCAGGATTTCCCAGACGGCGCTGGCGCCGGTGAGCACGCCCCCGGGAGGCACCCACCGCCCCATCAACTTGAGGCCCTGCTCCAGCGCGAGCGTCGCCTCACCGAAGTCGCCGCGCTTGAAGGCCAGCTCTCCCAGGTGGCCCAGGACGCGCGCCTGCTCCTGTTTGTCCCGCGCCAGGGCCTGGGCGCGCTCCAGTTGCTGGCGGGACTCCTCGTAGCGTCCGCGCAGCATGAGGACGTTGCCCAGTCCGGAGGCGACGCGGAAGCGCGTGCCCGCGTCCGCGCCCGCCGCGCCCCGTTCGGCGATGCGGTAGTTCAGCTCCGCCGTCTCCAGCGCGAAGCGCCTGCGCGCCAGCTCCGCGGCCACCAGCGCGTGGGGCAGCGCCTGTGCGTACTCACCCGCCGCGTCGAAGTGATAGGCCAGCTCGAACGAGTCCTGCGGCAACTGGCTCGCCGCGGAGCGCGCCGCCAGCCGGTGCAGCTCCCGTCGCCGCTGCGGCGTCAGCATGTCCAGCAGCACCTCGCGCAGCTTGTCGTGCACGAAGGTGTAGCGCGTGCCTTCTCCCCACAGCATGTGCCGGCGGCGAGGCTCCTCCAGCGCGGCGCCCAGCTCCTCCGGCGAGGTGCCCGACAGCGCCGCCACCCGCGCCAGCTCGAAGGACTTGCCCAACACCGCGCCCACCGACAAGAGCCGCCGCGCCACCAGGGGAAGCAAACGCAAGCGGCGCACGAGGAAGGTGGCGGCCTGCCGCGACGAGCGCGCGTGCGCCATGGCCTCCGGCTGCACCTGCCACCCGGAGGTGCCGGACACGAGCACGCCGTCCTCCACCAGCCCGTGCAGCACCGCGCTGGCCATGAAGGGGTTGCCCTCGGACAACCGCGCCACCAGCTCTGTCGCCTCCGGTGGCAGCGCGCCGGCCATGGACTCCGCCAGCCGCGTCACCTCCGCGGCGCCGAAGGAGGCCAGCCTCAGGTGCGCGGTGGGCGCGAGTCTGCGCAGCAGGTGCGTGGGGCCGATGTCCTCGCCGCGAAACGCGAGGACGACGAGCACGCGTCCCTTCCCCTGTCGCCGCGCCTGAGACCAGGCCTCCAACGCCCGCAGCGTCAGCTCATCCGCCCACTGGCAATCATCCAGCACCACCACGGTGGGCTCATCCCGTGTGCCCAGCGCGGACAGGAGCGCGGTGAGCGCCCAGATGCTCCGGCTCTCGCCCAGGGACTCCGGCCCCAGGCCTCGCGCGGGCGCGGCGGACCGCGCGCACAACACGGGCTCCAGTTGCGGCAGCACCGCGCACAGGCTGACCTCTTGTCCCGCGAGCCTCTCGCGTAAAGGCTCCGTGAGGGTCGGCCTCGACTGGAGGACCTGGGCGATGCCCGTGGCCACGCCGGCGAAGAGCTGGAACGGACGGCGCGCGGCCTGGTCCTGCGCCTGGCCCTGCAACACCCACGCATGGTGGCGGGCCGCCCTGGCCGCGAGTTCGTCGAGCAGCCGGCTCTTGCCTCCCCCCGACTCGGCCTCGACGAGGACGAGCCGTCCCGGCTCCGTCAGCGTCTGCTCCAGCTCCCGCTCCAGCGTGGCCACCTCTTCGTGACGGCCCACGAAGGACGGCTCGGCCAGGCTGCGTCGCGCATCCCTGGCGCCCGTGACGAGCGCGGGCTCCACCTGGCCCCGCGCGAGCGCCTCCTCCAACTCCATCAGGTCCGCGAGCGCGGAGCTGGCCGCCTGGTAGCGGTCCGACGGGTCCGTCTGCAGCAGCCGGGAGATGACCTCCTCGAGCGCGCGCGGCGCCTCCACGCCCACGGCGCGCAGCCGGGGCCGGGCCGCCAGATGCTGGCGCAGCACCTCGCCCACGGAGTCGCCCGCGAAGACGGGCCCTCCGGAGAGGGCCTCGAACAGGACGACGCCCGCCGAGTACAGGTCCGACGTGGCCTCCACCGGTCGATGCAGCAGGCCGGCCTGCTCCGGCGACAGATAGCGCGCGGTGCCCACCGGCAAATCCCTCAGCGAAGGGTCCAACCGCTCGCTGCGCGCGAGACCGAAGTCAATCAACGTGGCGCTGGAGAGCGGATGGCCGGAGACGATGAGGTTGGTGGGCTTCACGTCCCGATGCAGGACGCCATGGCGGTGGGCCTCGGCCAGCGCGGACAGCAAGTCGCGACCCAGCGCGAGTGCTTCCGGGACGCTCAGGACACCGCGCGACAGGCGTGCCTCCAGCGTCTCTCCCTGGAGCCAGGGCGTCACCAGATAGAGCCAGTCCCCGGAGGTGCCCAGGTGCCGCACGGGGACGATGAAGGGACTGTCCAGGTGGGCGAGGACCGCGGCCTCGTGCTCCAGCCGGTGCCGCGCCGCCGGGACGAGCGCCGTGGACGACGTCACCTTGACGGCGATGCGCTCCCCGGTGCGGAGGTCCACCCCATCCCAGGTGGAGATTCCACGTCCGGCCTTCAGGCGTTGGGCCAGCTCGAACCGGTTGCCCAGTCGGCGGCCGGACTGTGGCTCTCCTGGAACGGCGCCGGCGTATTGGAAGCCTTCAGCCATTCAGTGTCCTCGAGCTCCACCTCCGCAGCGCCCCTGCGATGCGGTTGGCCGCGCGTTCCGTCCTTCCGGCAAGGTTGGGTGTCGGACGGGACGCCGCCAAGGGGAGGGGCCGACGCACGTCCCCCGTGTGCCGACTCAGCCTTCAACAGCCGCGCGCGCTCCGTTTCCCTCCTGCTCGACGAGCGTGCGGGGAAGCCTGCCCGTCCAGCGGCCGACGAGGCGAGCGCGCGGTCTTCCGACACGTGGGGGGCACATGCTACGCCGGTGAGTGAACTTCCGTGCCCCTTCGCTCCTGCTCGAGGTCCCACCGATGAAGCTCTCGCAGACGTTCCTGGCCGTGCTCGCGCTGTCCGTGCTGCTCCCCGTCTCTTCCGCGCGCGCCTCCGACTATCCGCCCGACTACCCCATCTGCAGCGTGTACGACTCCGCGACGACGGGGCCCTTCGAGGTCATCCGCCACACGCGCCGGCTGCCCGGCCGCCTGGCGACGCTCACCGTCGCGTACCGGGGCTACCTGCGCGGCCTGTACCCGGACAATCAAATCTCCATCTACATCCAGCTCAACGGCCGTCAGCAGACGCTGGCCGCCAGCGCGGGCACGAACAACGATGCCTATGTCTTCCTGAACGCGGGGCCGCGCGCCTGCATCAAGTGCATGCAGTACCAGAACCTGCCCCAGTGCGCTGAGCACTTCGCCAACGGTGGCCAGGACGGCGTCTGGGTGTGCCAGCAGCCCACGGCGGTGGAGAGCGACCTCTTCTTCTACGCCTTCAACTCCAACGGGAATCAGAACGCGTGGGACATCTCCCTGGCGGCGACGTCCCATGGCCAGTGGGACAGCAACCTGGGCAACAACTACTTCGCGCAGCTGCCGGCACGCTCCAGCTGCTGGTAGATTTCCGCCGCGAGCGGTCCGCATTTTCTGAGCGGCCTGGACAGGACTTCGCTTCACGGGCCGCCATGGGGACACTTTTTTCGCGCCGTGACGATTGCCGCGGCGCATTCGCGCCCTGTGCTTGACACCCTGGGGGCCCCGGCGGAAAAGCCGAGCACATGAGGCGGCCCCCGCTGTTTCCACCGGGCCGCGGGGAGCCCGGGATTGAAGCTCGCGACGCTCAAGGATGGAACCCGTGACGGGCGGCTCATCGTCGTCAAGCGGGACAACTCGGCCTATGCGCTGGCCACCAACGTCGCCCTGACGCTGCAGGCGGCGCTGGACGACTGGGACACGAAGGAGCCGCTGCTCCGCGCGCTCGCCACGCAATTGGAGGCTGGCGCGGTGCAGAGCCGCCCGTTGGACCAGTCGGCCCTGCATGCGCCGCTGCCGCGCGCCTACGAGTGGATTGATGGCAGTGCCTACATCAACCACGTCCTGCTGGTGCGCAAGGCGCGCAACGCGGAGCCGCCGGCCACGCTGAAGACGGACCCGCTGGTGTACCAGGGCGGCTCCGGCGAGTTCCTGGCGCCCACCGCGGACATTCCCCTGCCGGACGAGGCGTGGGGCCTGGATTTCGAGAGCGAGGTCTGCGTCATCCTGGGCGACACGCCTCGGGGCACGAAGGCCGCGGACGCGGACAAGCACGTCAAGCTGCTGATGCTGGCCAACGACGTGTCGCTGCGCAACCTCATCCCGGACGAGCTGGCCAAGGGCTTCGGCTTCTTCCAGAGCAAGCCCGCCACGGCCTTCAGTCCGTTCGCGGTGACGCCGGACGAGATTGGACCAGCCTGGCGCGAGGGCCGCATCCACCTGCGCCTGCGCTCGGTGCTCAACGGCGTCCAGGTGGGTGACACCGACGCGGGCCCGGAGATGCACTTCTCCTTCTTCGAGCTCATCCAGCACCTGTGCAAGACGCGCGGCTACACGGCGGGCACCATCCTGGGCAGCGGCACCGTGTCCAACGTGGACCGCGCCCGGGGCATCTCCTGCCTCGCCGAGCAGCGCATGATCGAGACGATTGAAGAGGGCAAGCCGAAGACGCCCTTCATGAAGCCCGGAGACACCATCGACATCGAGATGACGGGCGAGGACGGGCAGAGCGTCTTCGGTCGCATCTCCCAGAAGGTGGTGAAGCCGTCATGAAGGCCCCTCGGCTGCACAACTACTGGCGCTCCTCCGCCTCGTGGCGGGTGCGGCTGGGCCTGCGCCTCAAGGGCGTGGACTTCGAATACGTGCCGGTGCACCTGCTCCAGGACGGTGGCCAGCAGCACTCGGATGCGTACCGCGCGCTCAACCCGATGCGGACGGTGCCCACGCTGGAGTGGACGGAGGCCGACGGCACCGTGCGCCGGCTGTCCCAGTCGCTGGCCATCCTCGACTATCTCCAGGAGACCTTCCCGTCGCCGTCGTTCTTCCCGGAGGACACGTATCTGCGCGCCCGCGCGCGGATGCTGGCCGAGTACGTCAACTCCGGCATCCAGCCCCTGCACAACCTGGGTGTGCTCCAGCGCGTCAAGCACGAGCTCAACGGCGACGACAAGGCGTGGGGCGCGCACTGGTGCACCCGAGGCCTGGAGGCGCTGGAGAAGATGGTGCAGCCCACCGCCGGGCGCTATTGCGTGGGGGACATGGTGACGCTGGCGGACGTGTGTCTCGTTCCCCAGTTGTACGGCGCGCGCCGGTTCGCGCTGGACATGACGCCGTACCCCACGCTGCTGCGAATCGAAGCGGCCTGTGCCGAGCTTCCCGCGTTCCAGGCGTCTCACCCGGACCGGCAGCCCGACGCGGCGCCGGCCTGAGCTTCGCTCGACTCCTCCAGGCCCGCGAGCCTGGGGGCACGTCGTCAATGAGCGGCGGGGCGGCCGTCTCTCACTGACGACGTGAAGCGCGGACTCACTCGTCGCGCAGGGCGATGATGGGGTCCACGCGGATGGCGTGACGGACGGGAATCAGCGTGGCCATCAGCGCCACGATGACGAGGAAGAGGGCCATGCCCGCGAAGAGCACGGGCTCGAAGGCGCTCACGCCGTAGAGCAGCCCGGACATGGCCCGCGCCGCGCCGATGGCGCCGACAAGTCCCAGCCCCACTCCGATGAGGGTGGGTTGCAGGCCCTGGCGCAGCACCAGCCACACCACGTCCGACTGCTTGGCGCCCAGCGCCATCCGGACGCCAATCTCGTGCGTGCGCTGGCTGACGCTGTACGAGATGACGCCGTAGACGCCCACCGCGCTGAGCGCGAGCGCCACGCCCGCGAAGACGAGCAGCAGCACCACCGCGAGGCGGGGGGCCAGCAGCGTCTCGCTGACGACCTGGGTCATCGGCTTCACGTTGGTCATCGGCAGTTCCCCGTCCATCTCCGACAGCAGGCGGCGCACCGCGGGGGTGAGCGCCGTGGGGTCTCCCGCCGTGCGCACGGCCAGGTACATGTCCCGCGTCGTCTCCTGTCGCTGCGGCAGGTACACCGCCGCGAAGTCACCCGCGCCGCTGCCGAACGTCGCCACCTGCACGTCACCCACCACGCCCGTCACCGTGCGCCAGACGGGCTTGCCGTCCACGTCGTTCATGGAGATGCGTCGGCCCACCGCGCTCCCGTCCGGGAAGTGGCGTTGTGCCAGGGCCTGGCTGAGCAGGACGACGGGAGGCGCGCCCGGCCCATCCTGCGGCGTGAAGAAGTTGCCCTCGCGCAGGGGAATGGACATGACGCGGAAGTAGTCCTCCGTCACCACCTGGAAGAAGACGTAGCGCACGTTGCCCTGGGCCAGCGGCGCCTCGCCCTCCACCTGCAGCGTGCCCCGGCTCCAACTGGGGCCCAGGGGGAGGTTGTTCGTCGCGGCCACGCCCTGCACGCCGGGGAGGGTGGCGACCTTCGCCAGCGCCTCGTCCTGGAAGCGCACCACCGACGCGAGGTCCGTGTAGCGCTGCTCGTTCATGCCGAACTTCAGCGTCAAGAGCCGCTCACGGTCGAAGCCCGCGGGCGCCTCCATCATCGCGCCGAAGCTGCGCGCGTTGAGCGCCGCGCACACGGTGAGCACCAGGGCGAACGCCAACTGCGCGGCCACCAGCATCTGCCGCAGCCGCTGCCGGCCCGCGCCACCGCCACGTCCCTCGCGGCGCAGCGCATCCGCGGGCTGCACCTTGGAGGCGCGCAGCGCGGGGGCCAGTCCGAAGGCCAGCGTGGCGATGACAGCCGCCGCCAGCGTGAAGGCGAGCACCCGTCCATCCATGCCCACCTTGTGCCAGCCGGGCACGAAGCGCCCCACGTCCGCGGGAACACCCGCCCGCATCAGGCCGATGCCCCACAGCGCCAGGAGCAGGCCACCTCCGGCTCCGAGCAGCGCCAACAGCAAACTCTCCGTGAGCAACTGCCTCGTGAGCCGAGCCTGCCCCGCGCCGAGCGCGCCACGGATGGCCATCTCCTGGGCCCTGCGCGCCGCTCGGGCCAGCAGCATGCCCGCCACGTTGGCGCACGCGACGCCCAGCACCAGCGCGGTGGCAGCCATCAGCACCCAGAGCATCAACCGGATGGGCCCGTCGCCATACTCCCTCAACGGAATCGCGGACACCCGATGGCCCGGGTCCAGCTCCGCCATGCGAGGCTCCAGCAGCGCCAGTTGCGAGCGCGCCGACTGCACCGACAGGCCTTCCTTGAGTCGACCCACGGCTTGATAGGAGTGCTCGCTCCACATCGTCTGCGCGTTGGCGGGCAGCGCGGTGGGCACCCATAGCTGCGCGGCCTTGGGGAAGCGGAAGTCGGAGGGCATCACCCCCACCACCGTGTAGGGCTCCCCATCCAGCGTCACCGAGCGGCCCACCATGCCGGGGTCCGCGCCGAAGCGCCGCTCCCACAGCGCGTAGCTCAGCACCACCACCCGCTCGTGGCCGGGCTCGCCTTCGTCCGGTTGCAGCGTGCGGCCCTGGGCCGCACCCACGCCCAGCACGCCGAAGAAGTCGGACGTGACGCGGTAGCCGACGAGCCGCTCGGGCTCATTCGTCCCGGTGAGATTGAGGTCCCACGTCTGGAAGGCGGACACGCGCTCCAGGGACTGGGGGTTGCGGTGCAGTTCATCCACCACCGCGGCGGAGAGCTGGTTGCGCGCGTACCCCGGCGTGGCCTCGACGAGGAAGATGAGCCTGTCGAGTTGCGGGAAGTCGAAGGGCCGCAGCATCAGCGCGTCGAGGAAGCTGAAGATGACCGTGTTGGCGCCGATGCCCAGGGCCAGCGTCAGCACCGCCACCAGCGTGAAGGCCCTGTCGCGCACGAGCCCGCGCACCGCGTACCGCATGTCCTGAAGGAAGGTGTCCATGGTCAGTGTCTTGGGCCTGTCACGCCGTCAGGAGGGAGCTGACGGGCACCGGAGTCCGGCGGGCGGACGCCTTCCGGGGAAGCGTGGGTTGCGGAGAACTTGAGGATAGCAGTGGTGCGCGGTGAAGTCGTCGAAGCCCGGTGCACGTCAGCGCCGCTCGTCGAGGGTGACTTTGCCGTCGAAGAGGCTGACCGTGCGAGTGGCGACGCGTGCATGCGCCGGGTCGTGCGTCACCATGCAGATGGTGGCTCCGCCCTTGTGCAGCTCGGACAGCAACTGCATCACCGCCTCGCCATTCTTGGAATCGAGGTTACCGGTGGGCTCGTCCGCCAGGAGGATGAGCGGGTCTCCGGCCACGGCGCGCGCCACGGCGACACGCTGCTGTTGACCGCCGGAGAGCTGCCCCGGCATGTGCCGCGCGCGGTGCGCCATGCCGACCTTGTCCAGCGCGCGCTCGACCCGCTGCTTGCGCTCGGCGGCGGGCATGCCCCGGTACGTCAGGGGCAGCTCCACGTTCTCGAACACCGTCAAATCGCCGATGAGGTTGAAGCTCTGGAAGATGAAGCCGATGTGCCGGTTGCGCACCAGCGCGCGGTCCGACGCGGACAAGTCGAGCACGCTCTTGCCGTCGAGCAGGTACGTGCCCCGCGTCGTCGTGTCGAGCAACCCCAGCACGGCGAGCAGCGTGGACTTGCCGGAGCCCGAGGGGCCGACAATCGCCACCCACTCACCCTGGCGGATGTCGAGGTGGATGTTGGAGAGCGCGTGCGTCTCCACCTCCTCCGTCTCGAACACCTTCGTCAGCCCGTCCAGCGTGATGAGGGACTTGCCCGTGTCCACGCCAGGGGTGCCCGCCAGGAGGCCTGCTTCCGGGGCACTGGGGGGCTGCGTACCGCTCGCCGTCGTCGTCATTCCATCCTCCGAAAACTCTCGCGGGTCGCCTGGAGCGACTTCGCCACCCACGCTCACCGTCGCGCGCCTCGCGGCGCTTCCATCATCAGCACCGAGGGTACTCGATGGGGCTCGGCCAGGCGCAGCAGTGCGTAGCCGGTTCCAGAAAGCCCCACCATGAACCCAGGTGTCTCCACACCCAGGGGGACACCGGAGAGCCAGCCATGCTTCCTGGCGCTCGCCAACAGCGTGGCGCCCCAGCGCCCCAATTCGTCGTCCGTCGCCGCGTCCCCACCCGCCGCCTCGCGCGAGGCCAGGAGCAGCTCCAGGCTGCCCGGGTCGCCATGGCACAGCGAGTGGTCGCGTCCCATGCCCAGCGCCCGGGTGTCCCGGAGCGCGGCGGCGAGCTCCTCGCGAGCCACCTTGTCCTCCATGCGTCGCAGGGACGCGAGCCGTCCCAGGCCGATGCCCGTGGAGCCGTGGCACCAGGACGTCTTGAAGCGCGGCGTCTCGGGCCGGCCCCGCAGGTCGAGCCAGTTGTCCTTCTCGGGCACGAAGCACGAGCGCTCGTAGGCCAGCGCCTGGCGCGCCGTCTCCAGGAAGCGCGCTTCGCCGGTGAGCGCATGCAGCTCCACCAGCGCCAGGGCGATGCCCGCGGTGCCATGAGCGAAGCCCGTCAGTGCCGCGTCCGGCTCCAGTCGCGAGTGCCAGCCCACGCCCACCTTCTGCGCGCGGGCGCTCGCCACCAGGTGCTCACCGCAGCGTCGGGCCACCGTCAGCACGCGCTCGGAGGGCGCCGCGCGGTGCAGCGCCGCGAGCGCCAGGATGCACCCGGCCGCGCCATCCAGGATGTCGAAGTTCGCGTCCTGCTCGATGAGCGGCTCCAACTGAGCCATGCACGTCGCCGCGTGGTCCAGCAGGTCCGGCCGCTGCCACAGCGTGCCCAACTGCGTGTACGTGTAGAGCAGTCCGCCCCATCCGAGGAAGCCGCCCACCGACGCCGGTTGATGTCGGGGCTCGCCGTGCTTGCGCTCCATGGTCCGGACGGCGCCCCAGGCCAGCTCCGTGTAGCGAGCCTCGCCCGTCACCTCGCCCAGGGTCGCCAGGAAGAGCGCCACGCCGGGCAGTCCGCCGTAGAGGTCCAATCCCAGGGGACTCAGTCGCCACTGCCGGTTCCACCCCAGCGTCAGGCCGAACCAGGAGCACTCCTCGCGGCCGCCCACCGCGAGCACCTCCAGCCGGTCACCCAATGCGCGAGCCGCGTCGAGCAACTGCTCGCGGGTGAGCGGAGTGGTGCCCGGGACGGGCTCGTGGCGCGCGAGCCGGAGCGGGTCCGCTTCGATTCCCAGCGTGGCGAAGGAGGCGCGGATGGCCCAGACCTGCTTCTCGAAGTCCTGCTCGCCCAGCCGGTCCACCTGCTTCTTCAGTCGCTCCAGTCCCCGCTCGTCGAAGACGCCGGGAATCTCCTCGCCGGGCTCGCCCCAGACGCTCGTGCTGTCCGGCACCGTGGTGAAGAGCGGCACGTCGCCGCGCTCCAGGGACTGGCGCTCCGCTTGATTCACCTGCGTGAGGAACGGGAAGCGGTCCGTGTCGAGCCACAGCCGCTCGAAGAAACGGTCGCGGTCCAGCGCGTTGCGAAGGAGGTCCGGGTGGTGGCTCTCCATGAGCATCGTCTTGTAGACGAACGTGGGCCGCAGCAGCGTGCGCACCTCCACGTGCGCGAAGCGCGTCAACAGGCCCCACTCGCCCAGCAGCGAGTCCTTGTGCTGGCGCAAGAGCGCGTAGACCTCCGAGAAGCCGCGCACGACGCTGTCCTGGTAGTGGAACAGGTCCACGTCCTCGCCGTTGAGCGTGGGGCGGTTGAGGCCTCGGCGGAAGGCGCGGGGCTTGCGCGTGTAGTGCAGCTCGTCCGTGCCGGCGCCCTCCATCATCGGGGCGTTGCGGTTGCCCGCGTGGCCCTCCGGGTTGCCCATGCCGCTGATGTCCACGCCAGCGGTGCGCGCGTCCTCCCACGCCCGGCCCGGCAGGAGCCCCACGCGCAGCACGGAGGCGAACACCTCCTGCTCGCGCAAGAGCAGGTCCGCCTGTTCCGTCAGCCGCAGGGGCGGATGCAGCAGTGACTCCAGGTCGATGAGCACCGGATGCTCACCGGCGGCGATGACGTTCTCGAAGTGGAAGTCCGTGCCGTCCAGCAGGTACAGCAGCGCCAGGTAGCCGCCGTGGCGCTGGTAGAAGCGGTGGACCTGCGCCTCGTCGGTGCACGTCTCGGCCTCCACGCACTGGACCCAGCCGTAGCCGTCGCGCTCGACGCGAGGGGTGAGCGGGAAGGGCGTGGAGACACCGCGCGCGTTCACCCACTCCAGCAGCGCGTGGAAGTGGTGGTCCGTCGCCAGCGAGCGAGGCTTGTAGATGACGGTGAGCCCGGAGGAGAACGTGACGCGCGCCACCGAGTGGCCGCCCCGGTGGATGTCTCCCAGCCCCGCCTTCAGCTCGGTGAGTTGCCCCAGCTCCTTGCCGGAATGGAGCATCTGTCGCAGTGATTCCTGGTCCGCGCACAGCCGCTGGAGGAACTCCAGGCTCGTGTCGGCCCACAGGGTGACACGTGTCACCAGGTTGCGAGCCAGCACCGGGTACTCGCGGTACAGCGCGGCGAGGACGTCGGGCTGTCGCAGCCGCTTCACGAAGGACTGGAAGCGCTCCGGCGGCGTCTGGCCGTCGAGCAGCTCCGACAGGCGGGCCACGTGCAGCTCCAACACGAGCGTGCGGCTCAGCAGGTCCAACACGGTGGGAGGCAGCGAGGCGAAGAGCACCCCGCCCACCGTCTCCGGGTCGAAGGGCAGTGGCGCTCCCGAGGCGACGAGCGCCGAGATTCCAGCCTGGAGCCGCTCGAAGCCCTGACGCAGGAAGGGCTCCGCGGCGACGATGAGCGCCGCGTTCGGGCTGTTCACATACGACGCGGGGTAGGGCAGGCGCGTGGTGGGGGCGGGCCGCGCCAGGGCCGCCTCCACGTCATGCATCCACGCGGGCGCGACGGGGACGCGGGCGCGCACGGCCTCGATGGGCTCACCGAGCAACTGGCGCAGCGTGTCCTCGGAGATTCCCGCGGAGGCCAGCCGCTGCGCGAAGAGGGCGTCGTCGGAGAGCGGAGGCTTCTCGCGCCAGCGCTTGAGCCGGCGCTCCGCCAGGGCCGCGTCCACCGAGCCGCCCGGCGTGTCCGGGTGGGCACGCAGGGAGGCGATGCGCTCGGTGAGCGTGAGGGCGTGGTACCAGGCGAGGTCGGGCGGCGGCTGGGACATGATGGGGGTCGTCGAGGAGTGCCGCGTCCGGTGGGGGCCACCTGGGTGGCACCGCGCCGGTCGTCAGGTGGCCAGCGGGCGGGAGGGGTTGCGCAACCAGTAGTGCCGGAAGGCGAGATAGGCCTTCACCTGGAGCGGCTGCCCCGGTTGGTGGATGAGCTTCACGTGGTTGATGCGGCGGGCGAAGCCGCTGTGCTGGCCGGGCATCCGCTCGCTGGCGCGCACCAGGTTCTCTGGCCACTGTCCCTCGTGGGTGAGCGAGCTCTGCACACCCGCCCAGGTCAGCAGCGCATCGCGCTTGAGCGGCGTGCACAGCCCCTGCGCCACCAGCGTGTCCAACCACCGCTGCCAGCGGGCCGGGCTGGGGTCCTGGTCCAGGATGCACTCCAGGCCGAGCTTGGGGTGGATGCCCTCACCCACGTCGATGTCGAGCGTGAAGTCGTCCACGAAGGGCCGCGTCTCCTCCAGGAGCGCGTCCAGGACATCGGCCTCGCCCGGCCAACCCGCGTCGCGCAGCGCGGTGCCCAGGCCCTGATGGGGCAGCCCGCGGATGCACAGCCGCAGCGCGTCCGTGTGCCGGGAGAACATCATCCCCACCTGCTCGATGCGCGGCGGGCCGGGCAGCAGCTCCAGACAGCGCAGCATCGCCGGGGGGATGTCCGCGCGCCCGGGGCCGCGCAGCAACTCCAGGCTGCCGCGCACGGTGTCGAGCAGGTCCTCCGGGGGCTGCTCCGGCCCGAAGAAGACACCGGGGATGGGGACCTCGCCCTCCAGCTCCTGAAGGTCGAACTCCAGCCACATGTCCCTCACGCGCTTGTGCAGAGGGGAGGTAGGACTGGCCCACGTCCGGCAGTAGTCGCGCACGCGCTGCCAGACGGGGCTGTGCAGGAACGCGTCGGGTGGGTGGTAGTCGGGGTGGTGTCCCGCGAAGGCGGCGCGGGTGCCATCGGCGGCGAGCAGGTTGATGAGGAAGTCCCCCACTGGCGCGTCGTCACCCAGCCTGCACTCGAAGCCGCTGCTCGCGCACGGGGGGAGCTGACGGGCGATTCCGAGGATGGGCCGCAGCGCCTCGGGCGAGACGAGCGCTGGCGGGACGAACGGCACGGCGAGCCGCAGATAGTCTTCCATGGACAGACGCAGGGGGAGCCTCTCTTCGTTGCGTGTCGGGGATGGAGCTCAGCCGCTGAGCCGCTGGGAGTGAGGAGTGAGCTCGGCGGCCCCCTTGCTGGGGGCGTCTTCCGAGAGCTGCTTGCGCACCAGCTCCACGTAGTGGCCCTCGCGGCCCATCAGCTCCACGTGGGTGCCCCGCTCGACGAGCTTGCCGCCGTCCAGCACGAGGATGAGGTCCGCGTCACGCACGGTGCTGAGCCGGTGGGCGATGAGGATGCGAGTGCAGGACAGCGCCCCCAGGTTCTCGTCCAACGTGCTCTCGGTGAGAACGTCGAGCTGGCTGGTGGCCTCGTCCAGCAGGAGCAGCGCGGGCTTGCGCACCAGCGCCCGGGCCACCGCGAGCCGCTGCCGCTGTCCACCCGAGAGTCCGGAGCCGCCCGAGCCGGAGATGACCGTCTCGTAGCCCATGGGCATCTTCTCGATGTCGTCATGGATGACGGCGAGCTTCGCGGCCTCCATGACCTGCTCCAGCGGCAGGGACGGGTCGCTGAAGGTGATGTTCTCCCGGAGCGAGCCGCTGAAGAGGAACGGCTCCTGGAGCACCGCGCCGAACTGCCCGCGCAGCATGACGTAGTCCAGCGACTGCATCGGCTGGCCGTCGTAGAGGATTTCGCCCGTGGAGGGCTCGTGCAGGCCGAGCAGCAGCATGGCCAGCGTCGTCTTGCCGGAGCCGCTGCGTCCCACCAGCGCCACCTTCTGCCCGGGCTGGATGCTCAGCGAAATCCCGTCGAGGACAACGGGTCCCTCGGGCGAGTAGCGGAAGCTGACGTCCTTGAGCTCCACCTGGCCGGACAGCTTGTCGATGGGCTTCACGTCCGGCAGCGACTGCTCCGGCGTGGCCTCCAGGATGTCGATGAGGCGGTTGAGGTGCGCGCCCACCATCTGGAGCTGCTGACCGGTGGCGGTGAGAGACGCGAGCGGCTGGATGCAGGAGACGGCCAGCGCGTTGAGCGCGAGCATGGTGCCCAGCGACATCTCCCCCGCGAGCACCTGGCGCGCGCCCAGCCACAAGAGCAGCAGCGGAGCCAAGGTGCGCAGCGTGAGCAGCGCGGAGTCCAGCACCGATGACAGGTGGTTGCGGCGCACCGTCACGTTCAGGTGCTTCATCAGGAGGTTGGACCAGTGGTCCAGCACCCGCTGCTCGGCGCCCGAGGCCTTGAGCGTGGCCACGCCAATCAGCGCCTCGGTGAGGTAGTTCTGCGACTCCGACTGCGCCGTCAGGCTCTCCTGGGTGAGGCCATGGATGCGCTGGTTGGTGCTCAAGAGCAGCGCCACTTGGATGGCGCCGATGATGATGGAGACGATGCCGAACAGCGGCGCCTGGAACAGCAGGATGGTGAAGTAGACGAGCACCAGCAGGCCGTCGAGCACCACGGACAGCGTGCGGCTGGTGAGCGCCTCGCGGATGGCCACGTTGCTGCCCAACCGCGTGAGCAGATCGCCCGTGGTGCGCTGCTGGAAGAAGCGCAGCGGAAGGGTGAGCAGGTGGCCGAACAGCCCCAGCATCATCCGCGAGTCCAGGCGGGCGTACAGGTAGATGATGACGGCCGAGCGCAGGTAGCTCGTCAACCCCTGCGCCACCACGAGCACCGCCATCCCCAGCCCGAGCACCGTCATCAAATCCACGGCGCGATACGGCAGGACGCGGTCCACGACGACTTGAGTGAGCAGCGGCAGCGACAGGCCGATGCCCTGCATCATCAGCGAGGCGGCGAAAATCTGTCCCAGGAACGCGCCGAAGCGCGGCACGCCCACCACGTAGGACAGCACCGTGCGCCAGGACGAATCGCCCGAGTGCTTGCGGCGCTGGAACTGGAGGCTCGGCTCGAACGACAGGGCCAGGCCCGTGAAGCCCGCGTCGAACTCCGAGGGCGTCAGCCGGCGACGTCCGCGCGCCGGGTCGACGACATCCACGTGGGACGGCGTCCAGCGCTCCACCACGAGGAAGTGGTTGAACTCCCAGAAGACGATGGCGGGCAGGGGGATGCGGTGGAAGTTGGCCAGCGTGACGGAGTAGCGCCGCGCGATGAGGCCGTGTGTCCGGGCCGCGCGGACGATGGCGAGCGCGGAGGCGCCGTCACGGCCGGTGTCCAGGCACTCGCGACAGTCGGCCGCGGCGGTGCGGCGTCCGTAATACGAGAGCACCATGGCCAGGCACGCGCCACCGCACTCCCGCGTGCTGAGCTGGAGGATGACGGGCACGCGCCGACGGCGGAACCACAGCACCAGCGGCCACAGCAGGCGCATCACCCGGTCCAACAGCCGGGGCGACGGCGTGGGGGAATCCGGGGGCGATGCGGTGGGCTCCTGGGGCGCCGTGGCCGAAGCCGAGGACTGCGCGGTGGACTCCGAGGACGGCGCGGCGGGCCTGGTCGGAAGGCTCATCGACCGTGGCTCCGCGCGGCGTCACGGTTGAACGCGAGCAGCTCGATGAGTCGCTGCGAGCCCACGCGGACGCTCACCGGAAAGGTGCCGCCCAGGAAGTCGGAAGGCGACGGGCCCTCGGGCGATGCGCTCAGCCGCGCGACGAGGACAGCGGAGGGAGCCGCGCCGAGCTGGGACGGCACCAGGTCCACGCCGAAGCGCTCCCGCGCGGCCTTGGGGCTCAGGAGCTGAGGCTCCACGGTGAGGACCTCCGCGCGCAGGCGGGCGGCGGGAGATGAGGGCTCCACGACGAGCGGCTGTTGGGGCTGGAGCGCGGGGAGCGACTGGTGCGACAGGAAGACGAGCAGCAGCGGCTCACCCGGCCGGGCCAGGGGGCTGACGCGCGTGCCCTCCACGACGATGGCCACGCCGGACTCGAAGCGGGGAACCCGGGCGCTCCAGGCGAGCGCGCCGCAGCCCAGCACCAGCACGAGCGCCAACCACATCAGGGCCTGGGCGCGCGGTGCGACGAACGCGGGGAGCACCAACTGGGAGCGTCCCTGGACGAAGCGCTCCAAGGCGCCGGTGCGGAAGATGGAGGAGGGGGGCGCGCTCATGAATGGCCCTTCGCCAAGGTGGCTCCCGCCAGGGGTGTGGGCACTGGAGGCACTGTGAGAACGCTACACATCTCAGGCGGCTCCACTGCCTTGTGGGCAGTGAAGCACGGTCCTGATTGAGACTAGCAGCTGCACCAGTCGCAGCTGGCCGCGGCCAGACCGCCCGAGGCAACGCCGAGGACTTCGTCGGTCAGCTCCAGGATGCCGGCCGGGTTCGCGGGGATGAGGTCCCGCTCGGACTCGGACAGGTTGTTGCGGAACTCCTCGTCCTTCCACGCACGGATGATCTCAGACTTGACGGAATCAGACATGGGCTTCTCCTTTACAACGGGAGTACAGCGAGGGACCTGCGGCAACGCACCCGGGATTCGCCTGTCAGCACGCCTCCCGAGAAAGCCCAGTATGAGTTGACTAACGAACCGCCGGCAAGACGGGGGTATCATTTTTCACTGATACTTGAATGTATTGCCGGAATTCAGCGAGTTCTCGTCATAAAAGTTCATGAGCGAGAGGTTGCGTCCGCGTGCGAAGAATGGGGCGCCGCTCGACGGCGAGCCGCTCCAGCAGGGACGCGGCGCCAGCGCTTCCCGGGGCCTGGGCGAAGGCGTGTTGGAGCCGCCGCGCATGATGTCTCAAGGAGGCGTTGTCTCTCAGCGCTTCCACCTGCTCGCCGAGCCGGGCGACGGTGACATCCTCGGGGCGCACGTGCACGGCGACGCCCGCGGCCAGACAGCGGAGGGTCAAGTCAGACTGCTCTCCACCGCCGCCGCCTGGAATGAGGAACAGGGGCAGTCCATGGGTGAGCGCGCCGAGCACGGCGGCCGTGGTGCTGCTGGAGATGATGCCCTGGGCAAAGGGCAGCACCGTGGCCTGGGGGACATGGGGCCGCACGAAGAAGTTGGCGGGCACGCGCCCCACGTCGCGGTCCAACCGGCCGGTGGAGGCCGCCACCCGGATGGGTTTGTCTCCGAGCGCGTCGCGCAATTCCTCCCAGAAGCCGGGAGAGTTGAACACGCGTCCGGGCTGGGCATAGAGGATGGGTTCTCCCGAGGCGCGCGCCTCCGTCAGCCATTGCTCCAGCTCCGGGTTCGGCTCGATGAAGTCCCAGCCGAGGCTGCCCACCAGGTGGGTGACTTCAGGCAGCACGTCCAGCGGACCCTCGAGCTCCTCGACAGTCTGAAGCAGGTGCAGGTCTCCCAGCAGCGGTGACTGGCTGGAGGGGACGTCCCGCTTGGGCAGCCAGAACATCTCGCTGCCCAAATCGTAGGACTCCATCAGCCGCGCGTAGCGGTCCTTGAGGAACTCGTCATAGGGGAGCGTGCCGGCGAGCCGGTGGACCTGGTAGGCGCGGAACTCGGGGGACATCCGCTCCAGCATGGCGTCGGTGGGCAGGATGCTGGCGGCCAGGCCGATGACCGCCGAGGGAATCTGGTGCCGGGCGCCCGCGAGCACCGCGCCGAAGGCCATGGCCTGTCCCACCAGCACGTCGGCGGGGAACTCGGTGAGGGCGTATTCGATGTGTTTCACCTGCCGGGCCTGCTCCAGCGGGTTGGCGGTGCGCTCGACGACGAAGCTGGGGCCGTCCTCCTTGCCGCGAGGAATGCGTCGCAGGCCCACCCGTTCCAGGAGCGGGCTCATGGTGGGGCCGGTGGCGAAGGCCACCTCATGGCCGCGCTTGCGCAGCTCCAGTGCCACGGAGATGGCGGGACCGAGGGAGCCGTAGCTGGTGAGGGACGTGAAGAGAAAGCGCATCGCCTGTCCTTCGGGGCGCCCGTGGCGCTCAGGTGCACTGCCAGCGACTGTAACAGCTTCTTGTTTCGCTGCTTTCACGGTGGCCTGTCTGTCTCGGGCCAACCTGGGTCATGATTCGGCCGAGCGCCGTGGCGGCGGGTGCGCGACGCGGGGTTCTTCCGGAGTGTGAAGCATGGAGATGTCGGCGGCAGAGAAGGACGCACTCGTGAAGGCGCTCGGCGCCGGCGTCAGACAACCCATCCTTTCTTCACCGTTGGAGCTGCGGCCCTACAGCCACGACTTCGGCGGCATCCAGCAGCGGCATCCGGCCGTGGTGGTGCGTACCTGGAGCGAGCAGGACCTGGTCCACACGCTGAGGGTGGCGCGCGAGCGCGGTGTGCCTGTCACGGTTCGCGGCTCCGGCCATTCGTTGCGAGCGCAGTCGCTCAGCGACGGCGGCATCGTCGTGGAGAACGTGGGGGGCGAGCCCGACATCCTGGTGAACGAGGATGGCACGGTGGAAGTCACCACGCGCACGCGCTGGGGCGAACTGGAGGCGGCGCTCAACATGGTGGGCCGCACCGCGCCCGTGCTCACGGACCACATGGCCACGGCGCTGGGTGGCACGCTGTCCGTCGCGGGTTATGGCGCGCGCTCGCTGCAGTACGGCGCGCACCTGGACCAGGTGGAGCGGCTGCGCCTCATCCTGCCGGATGGCTCCGCGCGCTGGTGCTCGCGGACCGAGGACGGTGAGCTGTTCCAGTACGCGCTCGGGGGCTTCGGGCAGGTGGGCGTCATCGAGCGCGTCGTGATGCGGACGCATCCGTATCGTCCGGCGGTGCGCGTGCAGATCAACGAGTTCGACTCGTTGGGCGCGCTGGTGGAGTCCCTGGCATGGACCGCGGACTTCGACGGGGCCTCACCGGACCACTTCTTCGGACAGCAGAAGCGCGGGCAGGTGCAGAGCGTCTTCGGCGCCAGCCACGAGGACGAGGCGAAGGCCGCGTCCACGCCGATTCCGGGGCCACTGGAGAAGCAGGCGCAGCGGCGCACGCACCTGCTCGTCCGTCCGGGCTACTTCATCCAGGCGCGGACGCGGGCCGACGGCCCCCTGGACACGTTGCCCCGCCAGTATTGGAGCGACTACTGCTTCGACTACGAGGGCCTGAAGGCCTTCGTGCAATACCTGGAGGCCGGTCCACGCGAGCGCGTCTGGGACGACAACTGTCTGGTGCGGATGCTGGCGTTGAAGCGGGGCGAGGTGCGCTGGCCGTTCGACATCCGCTCGATTGGGACGACGGCGTCGAGGCTCTACGGCATCGGCGTCTACTACCGCATCGAACCCGGCGAGGACGCGAAGGCGGAGCTGGCCCGGCAGGCGCACCGCGACTTCCTGGCGCGCTGCCTGGAGCTGGGTGGCCGGCCGTATCTCTACGGCTGCAACGAGCTGACGCCAGAGTTGATGCAGCGCTTCTACGGCGACGCGTATGCGCGACTGAAAGTGCTGCGACGGGAGCTGGACCCGGACGGGCTGCTCAATCCGGGCGGGCTTCCCTGACGCCTACTCGGGACGGAGCAGGCCCCGGGCCACGAGCACCTTGAGGACCTCGTGGGCCTGCTCGAGACGGAGGCCGCCCGTCCACATCTCCACTTCGGCCAGGGAGAAGCGCTGTCGCTCGGAGAGGGCGCGTATCAGGGGCAGCGCGTCTCCACCGAGGGCGACCTCCGTGTTCGCGCCATAGACATACACCATCGACATCGCGGCGCCCGGCGTGGCGGGGCGCGCGGCGTAGACGAGGGGATATGGCTCGGTGCGCACCAGGACGACGTCGGGCTGGAGCGGTGTCTCCGCCGTCTGGCGGGCCGGGGCTGGCTGGGGACTGGTGGTGGTGGCGCGTCTCCACAGGCGCTCCAGCTCCGTGTCATCCGCCGCCAGCTTTCCGAGCAGTGATTGCAACTCCTCCAGGCGGGTGGAGATGAACCGCCGCACCTCGGGGGGCATGGCACCACCCGTGGTGGGCGAGGCGAGCGAGGCGGGGACGAGGGCGCGCCACTCCACGCGGCCCTGGAGCACCCGCTCCAGCTCCGGTCCGAGGATGCCGAAGAAGCCCACCGTCTCGCAGGCCATGTTCATCGCGAGGGAGGACTCGGTATTGGCCTTCGCGTCGTGCCAGCAGCCCGGCGGGAGGTAGAGCAGGTCGCCCGGCTCCAGCAGCACCTCCTCGAACTGGCTCGCATCCGGGGTGGCCACGTCCTTGATGGGCTTGCCGTCGCTCTGCCGGACGCGGCCGTCCTGCTCGACGATGGCGTTGCGCAGCGGGTAGTTCATGGCGGGCTGGCGCGAGTACCGCCACTGCTTGCGGCCCTCAATCTGGATGACCATCGCGTGGCGCGCGTCGTAGTGCGTGTCCAGGCCCTCGCCCGGCGGGGACAGGTAGCAGTTGAAGCGGACGGGGCTCGTCAACTGGAGCTGGCGTTTGATATCGGCCGCGAAGCGCGCGAGCCCCGGGTCTCCCGCGCCGATGTCGTTGACGCAGACGGTGGTGCGCGAGGTGAGCGCCTCGCGGACCTGCTGCGGCTCAATCTGGATGGCGGCGTACTGGTCGTGACGGTTGCGCCAGAAGGAGTGGATGCCGAAGGACGCGGGGGCTCGCTTGTCGAAGCCCGCGTGGAGGATGGCCCTGTCGAACCGCTCGCGGTCGAACAGCCCCTTGAACTTCCCGGGCGTGCCCCGGACGAAGAGCGCCTTCTTCTCCCAGTACTCGGCGAGGAAATCCTCGGGAGTGATGGGATGCAGCAGCTCCGCGAGTTCACGGCCGGTACCACCGAGCATCGGAAGACCCCTTGCACGAGTTGGCGATGTCTCAACGGTAGTCGCGAGACATGGCGCGCGTCGAGACACCCTCCGTTTCGCCCGGGTCAGGGCGCTGGTGCGAACGTGGTTTGGATGTCCAGGGCTCGGGACAGCGTGAGCGTCACGGGCGTCTTGGCGGCGATTTCGAGCAGGCGGGCGCGCTGCTCCTCGCTCACGGTGGGGCCCACGGAGAGCACGCGCTCCACGCGCTCGGTGCCGTTCTCGCGGAAGAGCTTGAGCTTCACGGTGAGGGGGCCCAGGTCCCAGCCCTTGCGCGCGGCGTACATCTTCAAGGTGATGGCGGTGCACGCGCCCAATGAGCCCATCAGCAGTTGATAGGGCGCCGGGCCCTGGTCCGCGCCACCAAGGGCTGTGGGCTCGTCGGCCTGGAAGTGGTGCTTGCCGGTGCGAATCGACTGCGTGTAGCCGGCCTGGCTCTCGACGACGGCCGCCGCGAGCAGCGTGGAGTCTGGGGTGGTCATGCCGGGCATGAATCCAGGACGCGGCCCGCGTGACAAGGACCGTGCATGGGTGGGAAGTCGCTTGGTTGTTTCAGCGGCGCATCCCTCTTCCTGGGGTAGCTTTTCGTGGAGATGCCTTCCCTGGAGCCCGCGAGCCCCACGTCTTCCTCGCCGAGCGACCGAGCCGCCGTGCTCCGGGAGCTGGCGTTGCTGTTCCTCCGGCTGGGCACCACGGCCTTCGGTGGACCCGCCGCGCACATCGCGCTCATGGAGGACGAGGTGGTGCGCCGTCGGCGCTGGCTCACGCGCGAGGAGTTCGTGGACCTGCTCGGCGCGGCGAACCTCATCCCCGGTCCCAACTCCACGGAGCTGGCCATCCACATCGGCCACCGGCGCGGCGGCTGGCCCGGCCTGCTGGTCGCCGGGGTCTGCTTCATCCTCCCGGCGTTCCTCATCGTCACCAGCTTCGCCTGGGCCTACTCACGCTTCGGCACCCTGCCGGACGTGAGCGCGCTCTTGTCCGGGGTGAAGGCCGTCATCATCGCCGTGGTGCTGCAAGCGCTGTGGGGGCTGTCGCTCACCGTGGTGAAGACGAAGCTCGCCGCCGTCGTGGCCTTGTGCTCCGTCTCGGCGGCGTTCCTCGGCGTCAACGAGCTGCTGCTCCTGTTGCTGTCGGGGCTCGGGGTGCTCGCGTGGCGCGCGGTGGAGCACCGCCGGGCGCGGGGGCCCTCGTCGAACTCCATGGTGTCGCCATGGGCGCTGATGCTTCCCCTGGGCGGGGCCAGCGCGGCCGTGCCCTTCACGCAGCAGGGCCTGTTCCTCTTCTTCCTGAAGGTGGGTTCGGTGCTGTACGGCAGCGGTTACGTGCTGCTGGCCTTCCTGCGCGCTGATTTGGTGGAGAGGCTGGGCTGGCTGTCGGAGGCGCAGTTGCTGGACGCGGTGGCGGTGGGGCAGGTGACGCCCGGTCCTGTCTTCACCACGGCCACGTTCATCGGCTACGTGCTCGGGGGAATGACGGGAGCGGTGGTGGCCACGGTGGGCATCTTCCTGCCCGCGTTCTTCTTCGTCGCGCTCAGCGGGCCGCTGGTGCCGCGATTGCGCGCCTCCTGGGCGGCGGGAGCGTTCCTGGATGGTGTCAACGTGGCGTCGCTGGCGCTGATGGCCGTGGTGACGTGGCAGCTTGGTCGGGCGGCGCTGGTGGACGCGTGGACGGTGGGGCTCGCCATCGCGTCCGCTGTGTTGTTGCTTCGCTTCCGCGTCAACTCCGCCTGGCTGGTGCTGGGCGGAGGCGCGGTGGGGTGGCTGGTGAAGAGCCTCAGCGCGGGGTGAGCGTCGCCTCGCAGCGGGCCACTTCGTCTCCGGACAGGTCGCTGCGCCGGTCGATGCACGTCAGGCGCAGCTTGTCGCCCTCGAGCGTGTTCTCGCAGTGTCGGTTGGCGTCGATGGTCGTCGTGGAGCCCGCGTCCGCTCGCACGACACCGCCATCCGGGCCCAGGTGCACGGTGTGGTTGCGGTCATGCAGCGACCATTCGCCCTTGGGAATGTCCAGGGAGTCTTGAGTCGAATCGCCGAAGGCGGGGAACCCCAGCGCCTCCGCCCCCTGCGTGGTGATTTCGCACGAGTCCTCGTCCGAGAGGACGCGGAAGGTGCCATTGGTGCCGCAGGTGTTGCCGCTGACGTCGAAGGCGACGTTGAGCGCGCCGTGCTCGCAGCGGCGCGACGAATCGGCGACGAGCAGCAGCCCGGTGGTGGCCAGTGCGGCGACGGTGGCGAGGTTTCTCAGCAAGGGCTTCATGACAAGGCTCCGGGGGGAGTGAGGGACGTGGCCGGCGTCTGGGAGAGCAGCGTGGCGCGGCCGTACAGCATCGCCACCGCGATGAAGGGCAGGGTGAGCAGGTCCGTGGGGTCGGCCACCGCGCGGAAGCCGGTGAGTCCGAACGGTGCGCCCAGGGGACGCAGCCATTGACAGAAGAGGTCCGCGAGCGGCTGCGACACCTTGAGCGCGGTGAACAGCACGGCGGTCAGCGCCGCGCCCACTCCCAGCCGGACACCTCGCGGCCAGCGAGTCGCGAGGGCCAGCAGCGCGGACACGTAGAGCGGCAGGAAGAAGCAGATGGCCACATCCGACAGCTTGCCGGTGAGCGTGTTGTGAAAGGCGGGCTTGAGCCAGCGGTCATTCACCGCCATCAACACCACGGCCGCCAGGGGCAGTGGGGCGAAGAACTCTGGCAGGCGAGGCAGGGCCTTCACCGCAGCCCCTCCGGCCGCACCAGTGCACGCAGGAGGATGGCATCGGTGAGCAGTTCCACCGGAGCCCGGTCATCCGTCAGGGGCTCCCCCGAGGCCACCGCGCGCAGCTCTCCGACGACACGCGTCGCCAGCGGGCGCAGCGAGAGTGGGAGCCGCTCCGTCCTCGCGGCCAGCCGCTCCGCCATGCCCTCCTCGCCCGCGAAGAAGAGCGTGTTGCTGTGGTTGCGCGCATCCGCGGCGAGCACTCGGGGGAACACGGACGCCAGCGTGCCGCCCACCGCGTCCACCACCCCTCGCTCCTCGCGGAAGCGGCCCACGTTGAAGCACGCCACTCCGCCAGGAACGAGGTGCTCCGCCACGCTCCGCGCGAACTCACGCGTCGTCAGATGGAAGGGCACATAGGGGAAGCGGAACGCGTCGACGATGATGACGTCGTAGCGCCGCGAGTCCGACTCCAGGAACGCGCGCGCATCCCCGACGTGCACCTCCACCTCGGCCCCCAGTCCGAAGTGCGTCCGCGCCAGCCGCACCACCGCCGCGTCCAGCTCCACGCCCACCACCCGCGCCCCCAGATACGTCTCGCGC
>NZ_JABXEM010000138.1:0-29001 GCF_013372595.1 Myxococcus sp. AM011 | reverse complement strand
GGTGACGCTCAAGGGAGGGTGCGCGTGTCCGCGTCGTCGTAGCGCACGTGGACGAGGGCGCGGTGGGAGTCGTCGACCTGGACGACCTTCCGGAATTCCCGACGCACTGGAGGCGAGGGGTATGAGGAGCCCCCCCCAGAGCAAGCCAGCGTGATATCTCATGAGAAACCACTCTCGCGGTAGTTCGTGACGCAACCTCCGTCACAGGGGAGGCGGCGGGAGGGAGCGACTGGACGTCATCGGGCTCGGACGTCAGGGTGCTTCTCCTCGGGGGAGCCAGGAGGCAGACTCTGAAGGTGTCCCGGCGTTCATCGTGGTGGATTGCGGTCGTTGTCTCCGTGCTCGTGCACGCGGCGCTCTTCTTCGCGCTGTCGCGAGTGCGGTCGGCCGCGCCATCGCGTCCCAGTTCGATGACGGAGCTGGAAATCGTCTACGTGCAGCCCAAGGCGCCCGTGGCGAGGCCGCCTGCTCCGGCCCCCGTCGTCCGGCCTCCGGTGCCCGAGCGTGCTCCGTCGCAGCGTCGTCCGGAGCGTCCGCCCGAGGACATCGCGCGGGCACCCGAGGGAAAGAAGAAGGAGGAGCCGCCCTCGGCCGTCGCGGAGGCGCCTGGAGGCGCGTCGCAGGAGCAGGAGCCCTCGGCCACTCCGGAGGATGCGCCCACTCGCGCCGCGCCGCCGACGATTTCGCTCGTGCCGAAGGGACTCTGGGGCAGCGAGCCTCCGGGCAAGCCCGGTCAGTCGGGCACGACGCTGCGCAATGACGGGCGGCCACCGGACCGTCGCGCCATCGCTCAGCGAGAAGCGGCGGAGGCGAAGGAGCGGGTGGATGGCTGGGCGGCGGACGCGAGTGCGACTGCGCGCGCGGAGAGCGGCGCGGTGAATCCGTACTTCACGAACCTCCAGGACCGCTTCGCCAAGAAGCTGGTGAATCCACCGTCGCCGGACCTGAAGGTGCTGGGCTCGCGCCTCAAGAACGAGCAGGTGGAGGCCACCGAGCGTTTCGGGAAGACGGGCACTCCGTATGTGGCGGAGAAGCGGGACAGGCGGCTGGAGCAGCGCAACCGACTCCAGGCGGCCGTCGAGGCGGGGCGGGCGGCGAACATGTTCATGATGGACGTCACCGCGCCGGTGCTCGCGCTCGCCACGGTGCTGGAGGTGCGGCAGGCGCGTGACGGGAAGCTGCTGGACTTGAAGGTGCTGGAAGGCTCGGGGGACCCCAAGTTCGACGCGTGGGCGGTGACGCATCTGCGCGATGCGCTGGCCAGCGCGGACGCGCCGCCGGAGTCGGGCCTGGGCCTGCGTGACGATGAGCTGCGCAGCCGGTGGCGGCTGGAGGAGTACCTGGGCAACCCCCGCGTGAAGGTCATCCTCATCGGCGTGTACTGAGCCTCTTGGCTCGTGCTGGAGCCACGGGTAGAAGCGCGTCGCACCTCTCTCGTTCACCCCCCCCAAGCTAGGATGCCGCGCCCCTGACTCCCAGGGGTGCCTTCGGGGGATTCCATGCGGTTGATTGCAGTCGTTTCCCTGCTGCTGATTGCGTCGGGGTGCGCGACCACTCGTGTCGTCCAGATCGATGCTGGAAATGGTCAGCGAGCCATTCACATGTCGGTGGACGTCGACCCAGTCGAGGTGAGCGAGGTGGAGTTCAAGTCTGCCCTCACGCAGCTCATCCTGGACCTGCGCATGGACGTTGCGTTCCGCGAGGCCGAGGCGGCGGATGAGCGAGGATGGGTGCGGTCCAGGACGCTGCTTGCCTCCTCAGCCGGTCTTGCGGATTCCGGCTCGGGGAGTTCACCTGAGTCTTTGTACGCGCGCATCTGTCCAGACGCGGACGGCTGCTTGTCCCTGGTGGGCGGGACAGGGCTCACGTTCTCGCGAAAGGACCGGACGCTCATGGCCCTGTCCTTCGCACTCGATACGGTGTGGGGGGCTGTGGAAGGAGAGCTCGGCAAGATGCTGAACCCGGCCGCGCTCAAGGTCATGGTGACCTCGGCGGCGCTGAGCGTGCTTCTCACGATGATCTTGCCTGAGCCCATCACCAAGGTCATCGCGGTGGCGTTGACGGCGGCGATGGTGGCTTATCTCGGAGTGGTGCCAGTCTGGGAGATAGGGCGAGGCTTCGTCCAGTTGTGGGATGATGCGGGCAAGGCAATGAGCGTCACCGAGCTACAGGACATCGGCCACCGCTTCGGGAAGGTCCTCGGCACGAATGGCACGCGCGTCCTGGTGCTGCTCGTCACGGCGGCCCTCGGGGGAAAGAGCGCGATGGCGTCCCAGGGACCCAGGCTTCCGGGCTTCTCCCAGGCCGCGCTTCGAGGACAGGCCGAGGCGGGATTCCAGCTCGGGACGGCACTGAACGGTGGCATGACGTCAATCGCGCTGCCCGCCGCTGGAGTGCTGAACGTGGCGCTGGCTCCGGGGGTTGCTGCCGCTCTCGCGATGTACTCGGACGGGCGGTTTCCTGGCGATGACACGGGCCCCACTCATCACATCTGCACGAACAAGAACCCGACTTCGGCTACTACAGGCGGTCCATGGACGCCCGCATGTGAAGAAATCTTCGAGAAGGCCGGTGTGTCGCTTGAGGATGCTGCAAACAAAGTGCGGCTCAAGGGGCACGAGGGGCCGCATCCCGAATTTTATCACAATCAAGTGGTGAATCGCCTGCAAGAGGCGGTGAGAACTTGCAGAACCACGGACGCATGTCGTGCCAGGCTGCTGAAGGAACTCGCGACGATTGCAAATGAACTGCTGACACCCGGCTCTGAGCTGCGAAGCTTCATTGTGAAGTAGGAGGGATGTGGTGGAACGTCACTATTATTGGGTGAGTATCGCTGATGTACCTCAGTGGTACATCACGACGCCTGTGCCAGCGTCTGGCGGGAAGTTCGAAGAGCCTTGGATGTTCGGAGAGGGTCACTCCCTTTCGGATCCTGGGCCCATCAAGGCTCGGGTCAGAAACCCAGGCCAGAAGCGCGCCTTTGTCTTCGCGGGGATTGAGCGAACACCCATCGTCAGCGAGGCAGTCGCGAACGTCTTCAAGACGCTCGCTCCGGATGACATTCAAGCGTTTCCGGTGACGGTGGAAGGGGAGTCCGAGCGGTACTTCATTATCAATGCAGCGAAGACGATTGATTGCCTTGACGAAGCGAAGTGTCGAGAAGTTCAGCACTATGCCGAAGACGACCCTTTTCCAGAGTCCGCAGGACAATATCGCTGGATCAATGGTCTGCGAATTGATCCCGCGAAGACTGAGGGCGTGAGCGTCTTGAGGCCGAGGAAGTTCAAGACAGCGTTCATCGTCTCGGAGGAGATCAAGGATGCGCTCGAACAGGTCGGAAACCTGGGGGTGTCGTTCGAGCCCGTGACCGGGCCGCACGAGTAGCACTGACGGTCGATGCCGATGAGCCTCTGCTTCGCGCGGGCGCCGGTCAGCGCGGCAGGCGCTCTGCGTAGACGGGCTGGCCCTGGGGCGCGGTGCCTTCGGTGGCGTAGCCCTCCTTCACCCAGTACTCGATTCCGCCGATGAGTTCCTTCACGCGGAAGCCCAGCGATGACAGGCGCGCGGCGGCCTTGGTGGAGCCGTTGCAACCGGGACTCCAGCAATAGGTGACGATGACGTCGTCCTTGCTCAGGTGCGCCGTCGTGGCGGCGGAGATGCTCCGCGCGGGCAGGCTCCGCGCGCCGGGGATGTGGCGCTCGGCGTAGGCGTCGGGCGAGCGGACGTCCACGACGACGAAGCCCTTCTTGCCGCGCTCCAAATCCAGGTGCACGTCGGCGGCGTCGGTCTCCACGGAGAGCTTCGCGAGGAAGTGACGGTGGGCTTCCTCGGGTAGGGCGGCGGGGGTTTCGAGAACGAAGGAGAACGGGGTGGCGGGCGTGGTCATGACGGGGACTCCCTGGGCTTCGATGCCAGGAACAGTGCTCCCGGAGTGGTCCATATGAAAGCGCCATTCCGTGCCGGAAGACTGGACCACTTTCAGGCAGGCTCGAGTTGTGGCGGAACGGAGCGCCGGCTACAGAGTGCGCATGTCGAAGCGCTCCGTGGGTGTGTCACTGCCTTTCCTCGTGCCGGACGCGGGCAGGGAAGCAGGCCCTCTGCATCGACAGCTCTACGAGCGGCTGCGCGATGCCATCCTCGCGGGGACGCTCGCGCCCCGAAGCCGCCTGCCGTCCACGCGCACGCTGTCCCAGGAGCTGGGGATTTCACGAGGCACGGTGGAGGAGGCCTTCGCGCAGCTCGACGCGGAGGGCTTCCTGGAGCGGCGCGTGGGCTCGGGGAGTGTCGTCGCGCTTCCGGACCATGCTCGCGGGCCCCGCTCCGGGCCTGCTCGCGGGAGCATGCCGACTCCACGCCTGGGAGGACTGTCCCGGCGAGGGCGGCGCATGGCGAGCGACGTGCTTCCTCCCGAGCCGCGTGACGTGCGGCCCTTCACGCCGTGCCTGCCGGCGCTGGAGCTCTTTCCCACGAAGCTGTGGGCTCGCACGGTGGCGAAGCAGGCGCGGATGTTGGAGCCGGGACGGATGACCGCGGGTGAGCCGGAGGGTTTCCGCCCCCTGCGAGAGGCCATCGCGACGCACCTGGGGCCGGCGCGCGGCGTGCGGTGTGACTGGCGCCAGGTCCTGGTCTTCGCGAGCACACAGCAGGCCCTGGACCTGACGGCCAGGCTGCTCCTCGATGAAGGGGATGGAGTGTGGCTGGAGGAGCCGGGCTATCTCGGCGCACGCGTGGCCTTCGAGTCCGCGGGCGCGCGCCTGCATCCCGTCCCCGTGGATGCGAATGGCCTGCGCTTGGAGGTGGCGCTGGCGCGAGCGCCGAAGGCTCGGCTGGCCTACGTCACGCCTTCGCACCAATACCCTCTGGGCGTGACGATGAGCCTGTCACGGAGGCTGGCCCTGCTGGAGCATGCGCGCGCCTCCGGGATGTGGCTGTTCGAGGACGACTACGACAGCGAGTTCCGCTATGCGACGCGGCCGCTCGCCGCCATCCAGGGCATGGACGTGGCGGGGCGAGTCCTCTACGCGGGCACTTTCAACAAGGTGATGTTCCCGTCGCTGCGGCTGGCCTTCCTCGTCGTCCCGGAAGCGCTGGTGGACGCCTTCACCGCCGCGCGCGCCGCCACGGATGGCCATGCGCCTCCGCTCACGCAGGCCGCGATGGCGCACTTCATGGAGTCAGGGCACTACGCCGCGCACCTGCGACAGATGCGTCTGGTCTATGCGGAGCGACGCGATGCGCTCCTGGATGCACTGGAGCGGGAGTCGCGTGGAGCACTGCGGCTCGGCGCGGCGGAGGCGGGAATGCATGTCACGGCGTTCCTGTCCGAAGGACTCCAGGATGTGGCTGTGATTGCGCGGACGGACGAGCGGAGTCTCGGCGCGCGCCGACTGTCCCCGCTCTACCTGGGGCGAGGGAGGCGTCAGGGGTTGGTGCTGGGCTTCTCGGGAGCGAGCCCCGCCGGGCTCCGCGCCGCTGTCAGGACGCTGTGCGGCTTGCTCGACGGACCGCCCCGTCAGCCCCCTCGCGCGAGGTCCCACGCCAGCGCAGCGGGGTCGTCCCCTCCCAGCCCTGGAACGCGCGGCTGAAGGAGTTCAGCTCCTCGAAGCCCAGCAGGAACGCCACCTCGTTGGCGTCCAGGTCCGTGCTCGCGAGCAACTGGCGCGCGGACTGGTGGCGCACTTCATCGAGCAGGTGCTGGTACGTCGTCCCCGCCGCCTCCAGCTTGCGCTGGAGCGTGCGCGAGCTCAGGTGCAGCTCCTCGGCGACCTTCTCGACGGAGGGACGCTCGCCACACATGCGGCGTCTCAACGCCAACCGCACGTCGTCCGTCAGGGTGTGTCGCTGTCGCTGCTCCATCTCCCGCTCCAGTCCGGGCACGAGCATCGCCAGCAGGTCCGCGTTGTGCGTCAGGAAGGGTTCGTCGAGCGCGCTCGCCTCGAACACGAGCATGTCCACGGGCGCATCGAACCGGACCTTGCAACCGAAGTGACGAGTGAGCAGTTCCGCGTCGGAGCGGCGCCGAGCCAGCTCGACACGACGGGGCACCAGCGGCTTGCCGGTGCCTCGGCGCGCGAGCGCCAGCGTGGAGGCGAACGTCGCATCGACGAGGAGCAATGGCAGAGGCCCCTCCGCCAGCAGCCAGTAGAACCGGAACCGCGCCTCGCCCTTCACGACTTCGACAGTCACCTCCTCCGGGCAGACCAGGCCCTTGTAGCGGGCGAGCTTCGCCAGGGCCTCGCCCAGCGTGGGCGCGTGGAGGGCCGCCATGGAAGCGACGTCGAAGTGGTGGGGCCTCGCCCCGGAGCCCACGCGCAGGCCCACGTCCCTCCCGCCACCCACGGCCTCCACCGCGTGCCAGAACGCCATGAACTCCCGCGTCGTGAGGCGCGCCTTGGGCTCCTGGAAGCGCGAGCGGACCAGGCCCGCGTGTCGCAGCACGCGCTCGACCTCCACGCCAAGCGCGGCGAGGCGGTCGAGCAACACACTGGGAACGGGGACGAGGTCGGCGGGCACGTCAGTTCCTCTTGGTCACCAACATCTTGGCGACCGGAGTCTCCGCGAAGGGGACAAGGCCATCAACGTCCGTGGAGATGCTGAGCGACTTCCACCGCGAATCCTCCGCCGCGCGCTCCTGGACGATGACCTCCGCCAGGAAGACCGCGTCGGACCCGAGCAACAGGCGCAGGGGCGGCTGCTTCTCGTCGGCAATCTTGAGAATCGCCTTCGCCGCCTTCATCGGGTCTCCGCGCGCGCCGTCCGCGCCCTGGCGCACGTGCTGGGTGAAGGCGCCCACCGTGGGCTTGTAGGCGTCACTGATGTCACCGACGTTCATGGACGAGCCAGCCCAGTCGGTGCGCATGCCCCCGGGCTCGACGATGGTCACCCGGATGCCCAGCGGCCCCACCTCCTGCGCGAGGACCTCCGAGAACCCCTCCATCGCCCACTTCGCGGACTGGTACGACGCCAGTCCGGGCGAGCCTCGGCGTCCGCCGATGGAGGACACCTGGATGATGTGCCCGTCCTTCTGCGCGCGGAGCACCGGCAGGGCGGCGCGGGTGACATGCATCATCCCGAAGAAGTTCGTCTCGAACTGCTCGCGGAAGTCCGCCTCGTCCACGTCCTCGATGGCCGCCACGTTGGCGTAGCCCGCGTTGTTGACGACGACGTCCAACCGTCCGAAGGCGCGGGTCGCCTCCTCGACGGCTGCTCGCGCCGCGGCGGGGTCCGTCACGTCGAGCGCCACGGCTCGCACCCGGTCGCCATACCGCTCCACCAGGTCCTTCAGTTGCTCCGGCTTGCGCGCCGTGGCCACGAGCCGGTGACCGGCCGCCAGCACGGCCTCCGCCAAATCACGGCCAAGGCCGCGCGAGCTTCCAGTGATGAGCCAGACCTTCGACATGGGGACCGTCCTTCTTCTCTCGTCGTCGTGCCGTGAATTCGGCCACGCCCAAGAGTTACGAACCGCCCCACGACGGCGCCAATCGCATGGCGCCAATGTTTCATCGAATCGCGCCACCGTCCCGAGTGGCCCCCGAGGGCCCGCTCGCTCGGGGCTCAGCGCGGCTCGTCCTCGAAGAGGAAGTCGGTGATGGCCTTCCAGGTGGCCTCGAACTGGGGCCGCCGGAAGCCCGAGCCGGAGATGAGCCAGTCCACGTGCGGCGGCTGGTGTGCCGGCTGGTCGAAGTGGCCAATCGCATCCAGGTGGTCCGCGCGCACCGCCGCCAGCACGCGCCCGTAGACTTGTGAGCGCGTGGGGACGATGCCGTCACACGCCGTGGGGCCCGGCATCGCCCCATACGCCTGCACCAGCGCCGCCGTCTGCGCGGGCGAGTGCAGCGGCAGCGCCGTCAGCGGCATCCGCTGTGTCTGCCCATACATGAACGCGTAGATGGTGTGTGTGAGTTGCGCGTAGGGGTCCAGCCCCGCCGACACGCGCGTGCGCAGCGACGGCGGCCGCGCCTGAGTCACCACCGAGCCATAGCGCACGCCGGGCCGGTCCAACGTGCTCGCGTTGAACAGGTCGATGCCCTCCGGCGTGAGCTGCGGAATCAGCGACGTGTCATTGCCCACATCGCTCAGGAACTTCGTCACCGCGTCGCGCCGCTCAGAGGAGAAGTCCCCCAGGAGCTGGTCATAGAGTTGATCCAACAGCGTCTGCTTCCACCCGAGCTGGTCATCCGCGCGCGCCATCAGGTGCCCGAAGCGGAACACCACCCGCAACGGCAGCCGGCCGAAGCGCAGCACGTACACGGTGAACAGCGACAGCAGCTTCAAGAGCTTCTGCCCGAAGAGTCCCAGGAAGAACGACGCCAGCGGCGTGCCCGCGTGCGGCGCGGACACCGTCACCACCGAGCGCACCCGCCTGGCGAAGGGCTCCAGCTCCAGCCCCTCCGCGAGCTGCGCGCCCGGGCTGACGAACAACCGCGCGTCCAGTCCTCCCGTTGAGTGGCCCACCAGGTGGATGGGCCCGTCATCGCCGCTCGCCGTCTCCTGCACGGCCCGGAGCAGGTCCGCCGTGCGCGTCCGGATGGACGCCGTCGGATGAGACAGGACGATGACCACCTCCGACTCCGTCATGCCGCGACGAGCCAGCTCCGCCTTCAGGTAGTCGAGCGCGTGTCCGAAGTAGACGAGCTCACCCAGGTTGATGAACCCGAAAAACCCGGGGACCAGATAGATGTGGTGCTTCGCGGCCATTGTCTCCACCATACCTGACGCGACGCGTGATTCCCGCTCGGGAATGCACCCTCCGAGCAGGCGTTCACCGGCGCCTTTCTCACCCCGTCAACAAGAAGGACGAACTCCGTGGACCGTGCATTGCTCGCACTTGGCCTGCTCATGTCCCTCCCCGCCGCCGCGGACGAGGGCATGTGGACCTATGACGCCTTTCCCTCGGAGGCGGTGAACAAGGCCCATGGTTTCACGCCCACGCAGGCGTGGCTGGACAAGGTCCGGCTCGGCTCGGTGAGACTGGCCGGCGGTTGCTCCGCCAGCTTCGTGTCTCCGGACGGCCTGGTGATGACGAATCACCACTGTGTCCGCGGCTGTATCGAGGACCTGTCCTCGCCCAAGGAGGACCTGCTGGCCAAGGGCTTCCAGGCCCGGACCCCCGCGGAGGAGCGCCGCTGCCCCAAGGTGGAGGCCAACCAGCTGGTGAAGATGACCGACGTCACCGAGCGGATGAACGCGGCGACGAAGGGCCTCGCCGGCGCGGCCTTCAACACCGCGCTCAAGAAGGAGATGTCCGCCGTGGAGTCCGCGTGCGCGACGTCCACCGACGTGCGCTGTGACGTGGTGACGCTGTTCAACGGCGGCAAGTATCACCTCTACGAGTACCGCCGCTTCCAGGACGTGCGCCTGGCCTTCGCCCCCGAGTTCTCCATGGCGGCCTTCGGTGGAGACCCGGACAACTTCCACTTCCCGCGCTTCGGCTACGATGTGGCCTTCCTGCGCGTGTGGAAGGACGACGCGCCCGCGAAGAGCCCGGACTACCTGCCGTGGGCGAAGCAGGGCGCCAAGGACGGAGACCTCGTCTTCGTCTCCGGCCACCCCGGCGGCACCGAGCGCAAGGCCACCGTCGCGGAGCTGGAGTTCCAGCGCGACGTGAACCTGCCCTACACGCTGCTCCAGCTCTCCGAGCTGCGCGGCAAGCTGAAGGAGTACTCCAGCGGCTCTCCGGAGCGCTACCGCACCACGCGCTCGCGGCTGCGCGGGGTGGAGAACGGGCTGAAGGCATTGCGCGGTCGGCACCAGGCCCTGGCGGACCCGTCGCTGCTCGCACGCAAGCGCGAGGACGAGGCGGAGTTGAGGAAGCGCGTGGAGGCCAACGCCACGGTGAAGGCCGCCACGGCGGGGGCGTGGGAGGAGACGGCGAAGGCGCTCGACACGTACCGCCGCATGCTGCCCGAGTACCGGATGAAGGAAGGCGGAGACGCGTTCTCCTCGGAGCTGTTCGCGCTGGCGCGCCACCTGGTGCGCATCGCCGAGGAGCAGCCCAAGGCCAACGCGGAGCGCCTGCGCGAGTACACCGACGCGCAGCTCCCCTCGCTGCGTCAGAACCTCCTGCGCGCCGCGCCCATCACCCTGGAGCTGGACGAGGCGGTGCTCTCCTTCGGCCTTGGCCGTCTGCGCGAGACGCTGGGCGCGGATGACCCGTTCGTGCGGCAGGTGCTCGGCGCGGAGGCCCCCGAGGCGCTGGCTCGCTCGCTGGTGCGCGGCACGAAGCTGGGCGACGTGAAGACGCGGCAGGCGCTGCTGGATGGCGGCAAGGCGGCGGTGGACGCGTCGAAGGACCCGATGCTGCTCTTCGCGCGCAAGGTGGACGCGGAGGCGAGAGCGGTGCGCAAGCGCTACGAGGACACGGTGGAGGCGGTGCTCAAGCGCAACGGCGAGCGGCTGGCCAAGGCGCACCTCGCGGTGTTCGGCACCTCCGGCTATCCCGACGCCACCTTCACGCTGCGCCTCAACGCCGGACAGCTGAAGGGCTGGGACGAGAATGGCCGCGCCGTGCCGGCGCTGACGACGTTCGGTGGCGCGTACGCGCGGCACACGGGCAAGGAGCCCTTCAAGCTGCCGGACACCTGGATGAAGGCGAAGGGCAAGGTGCCGGACGAGACGCCGTTGGACATGGCCTCCACCAACGACATCATCGGCGGCAACTCCGGCTCTCCCGTCGTGGACCGCGATGGGCGCGTCGTCGGACTCATCTTCGACGGCAACCTGCACTCACTCGGCGGCCGGTATGCGTATGTCCCCGAGACGAACCGCGCGGTGGCGGTGCACGGAGACGGCATCCTCGCCGCCCTGGAGCACGTCTACGGCGCCACACGCGTGGTGAAGGAGCTGCGCGCGGCCAGCGAGGTGGCGACCCCACCCGCCAGGTAGGCTGGATGTGGATTCCCCGCATCCATCGGTTCCTCAAGCTGTGAGAAGTCGATAGCCGGCGCGCCCGAGTCGAGGCGTGCCGGCGTCCAGTGTCCTTGCGGAAATCCCACGGGGACGTGTAGCAACGGCGGATGACTGGCCAAGGCGTGTCAGGGGCTCCAGGATAGAATGCGGCTTCCGGAGTGAAGGCCGGTCTTCCATGAGTTCCTCGGCGGCACACGACATTCCACTCGGCACCGTCCTTCGGGACACGTACGAGATTTCCGGCGTGCTCGGCCGAGGCGGCATGGGCACCGTCTTCCTTGCGCGCCATCTGCGGCTGCCGGGTCGGCAGGTGGCCATCAAGGTGCTGCGGCCCGACTCGAGCCTGGGGAAGGACGTCTACCTCCGCTTCCGGCGCGAAGCGGAGATTGCCACCCGGCTGGGCCATCCGAACATCGTGGAGGTCATCGACTTCGACACGCTGGAGGACGGCTCGCCGTTCCTGGTGATGGAGCACCTGCGCGGGATGCCGCTGTCGCGGCGGATGCGCAAGGGCGCGCCGCTGACGCTGACGGAGGTGTTCTCGATTGCGCGGCAGATGGGCTCCGCGCTCCAGGCCGCGCACGGCGTGGGCGTCATCCACCGGGACTTGAAGCCCGGCAACGTGTTCCTGGTGCCCATGGAGATAGCGGGCATGCAGGTGGAGCACGTGAAGCTGCTCGACTTCGGCATCTCCAAGATTCTCGACTCGAAGACGGTGCAGACGCAGGACGCCATCCTGCTGGGCACGCCGCAGTACATGGCCCCGGAGCAGGCGACGGGGAAGAACAAGGACGTGGACCTGCGCACGGACATCTTCTCGTTCGGGTGCATGGTCTACGAGATGCTGGCCCGCAAGCTGCCCTTCAAGGACGGGGGCATCCTTCCGGAGCTCATCTACCGCATCGTTTATGACCCACCGGAGCCCCTGGCCGAAGCGGCCCCGGAGACGCCCGAGCACGTCATCCGCGCCATCGAGAAGGCGCTGGCGAAGCGCCCGGAGGACCGCTTCCCGGATGTGAGCGCGTTCATCGCCGCGCTGACGGGGACGCCGCTGCGCACCGTGACGCCGCCCGCGGACATGCCGCCGCAAGTCGTCGCTCCGCCCGCCGCGCAGGTGCCCACGGCGACCGTGCAGCCCCGGCCCATCGCGTCTCCTCCGTCGAGGCCCGCCACGGTGGCCGCCGCGCCCCGTCGTCCGTCCCAGCACGCCGCGTCCCGAAGCTCCGCGCAGGGTGCGCCCGCGCAGGCTCCAGAGTCCGCGCGGCGCTCGGCGCAGGGTGCGGAGCCGTCTCGACGCCCCGCGAATGGTGAGTCCGCGCAGGCTCCCGAGGCATCGCGGCGCCCCGCGAATGGTGAGTCCGCGCACGTCGCGGAGGCCGCTCGGCGCTCGGCGCAGGGCGAGGCCTCACGTCCCTCGGAGTCCTCTGGCCTCGTCGGGAAGTCGGTGCGCGTGTCGTCGCCGAAGGCCGGCTCCTCCGCGCCTCCTCCCGTGCCCGAGGCCGTGGCGGCGGCTCCGCTCGAGGTGTGGAAGCCGTCGAAGGCCGCGCCGGTGAGCCCGGCTCCCTCGGAGTCCGAAGACTTGGAGCCCGAGCTCCCGACGATTCGCTCCGCCTCGCGAGGAGTCGCGGCCCTCGTCTCGCGCAAGCTCCTGGTGAGGGTGGCGCTGGCCGCGGGTGTGCTCATCGCCGTGGGCCTGGGGCTCTCGCGTGTCCTGCCCTTCGCGGCTCGAGACGGCTCCATGTCCGCCTCGAACAACCCGGCCCCGGCGCGCGAGGCTCCTCCCGCGGCGCCTGGCGATGCCCTGCCTCCCTCGGCCCTGACACAGGCGAACCCGCCGCCCGTGGGACATGGCGCGCCCGGGGCCCCGCCGTCGTCGCCGGTGCAGGCGGACCCGACGGCCGTGGAGATTGGCGGGTTCGGGTCCCCGCCTTCAGCTCCGACGCAGGCAAACCCCACGCCCGGGGCCCCACCTTCGTCGCTGGTGCAGGAGAACCCGCCGCCCGTGGGACAGGATGCGCCCTCGCAAGAGCCGCCGGCCCAGGCGCCGCGCGAGGACTCGCCCACGGAGAAGGCGAAGCCGGACAACGCGCTCGCCATCGGTTCTCCCAACGTGGTGCCCTCGACGTCGGAGACGAGCGTGAAGTTGAAGGCGAAGCCCCGGGGCAATGGGACGTCGCCCGATGACTCGGCTCGAAACCCCGTGGGCACCCCGCATCCGAGCGGCAAGGAGTCCATCCAGGCTGGCGCGCTCGCGGACCTCGAGCTGGCGGAGCAGGCGCTGGAGCGTGGAGACCCGGCCGAGGCGCTCCACCTGGTGCGCCGCAGTCAGCGGACGCAAGTCACGGGCGCCTCCTTCGCGCTGCTGACGCGTGTCCACTGTCGCCAGAAGGATTTGTCCAACGCGCGCACCGTCTGGCTTCGCGTGCCCGCCGCGGAGCGCGCCCAGGTGCGCCAATACTGCAAGCAGTACGACATCGCCCTGTGAAGGCGGCGCCCGTGACGGGCGTCCACGCGGGGCTCCACACCCAAGGGGAGTTGCTTGAGAGTCTTGTTGGCGTTGAGTGTCGTGGTCGTCGCGCTCGGCTGTTCGCGAAACGCGCGCCCCACGGGGGAAGCCCCCAAGCCGGAAGGACAGGCGTCGGTCTTCACGTCCGAGGGCGGAGACGTCATCACCATCGTCCCGCTGCTGCCCTCGGGCTCCCGCAAGGCCCTGGTCCAGTTCCACGCCCCGGGGGATGACCTGGACGGCAAGGTCGCCCTCCACAGCGTCAGCGACGACAACTCCTACTGGACGGACTGGCGCGGCAAGCGCCTGCGCCTGGTGCGTCTGGCCCCGTCCAAGAAGTCGAACGGGAGGAACACCCTCAACCGCTTCGACAAGGAAGACCCCGTCACCCTCTACGGCAGCGAGGAGCGCTCCAAGAAGGTGGACGTCGATGACGTGGTGGAGCTGTACCAGCGGCAGCTCGCGGACGGCACGCTCGAGCGCGCCGCTGCCTTCGACAAGGCGTTCTGGGCCGCCTCCGAGGAGCGCGACCTCGCCAGGCGGGTGAAGGAGACCCACGAGAAGTGCGGCACGTCCTTCCCGGTCCAGGTGGCCTGGGACACCGTCTCCGACAAGGAGCTGCGCGAGCACCCCATCGGCGCGTACTGCGCCGGACCGCTGGAGGCCCTCCAGAACCTGTGCCGGGACTCGGAGGAGGCTCGCAAGACGGTGAAGCGCGCGCTGCAACGCATGGAGTGCCGCAACGGCACCAGCTACGGCGGCAAGGTCGAGAACGGAACGCTCCAGTGGACCATCGCCCCCGCCACCGGCGGCATGGACACCGCCTCCTACGCCGACTTCTTCCTGGACCACCTGTGAGGCTCGCTCCCATGAACTTGCTGGCCCGTCGCCTCGCGCTGCTCCTGACGCTGTCCTCCTCCACCGTCCTCGCCCACGAGCCCCCCTGGGGGCGTGAGGACTCGCTGCGCAAGCGCATCCTCCTGGAGCGCACCGCCGTCTGCACCGACGGCAAGGGGCATTACGTCTCCTCGACGGAGGTCTTCGAGAGCGCGCAGCGCCAGCTCTTCTACGGAGACGGCGCGACCTTCGTCGAGGTGCCCATCGCCCCCAACGTCGTCCGGCTCTCCTCCGGCTCCTTCTTCGAGCCGCGCTTCTGGAACCCGGAGCTGTCCTTCGACGGGAGCGGCGTCGACGCGCGCGCGTACTCCGTCGTCAAGGTGGACGCGGCGGCGGGCACCTGCTCGGTGCGCTGTGGCCAGCGCGAGACGCCCTTCACGTTGATGGCGACGGAGCCCGCACGCGAGCTGCTGCGCAAGGCGGCCTACCACCCCAGCCCCATGAAGTATGAGCCGTACGCCCTGCTGCGCGACACGAAGGGCGTCTACTTCCTGGTGGAGCGGGGCCGGTCCGAAGCCGAGCAGAAGAGCTTCCGGGTCTTCATCGGCCCGCGCGGACGGCTCAAGCCGCAGCAGATGCTCAACGTCGTCTCCGACTCCAAGGGAGAGATTTTCTCCACGAAGAAGGGCGACCTCCAGTTGCTGCTGGACCGCGAGCTGCCCTCCGTCTGGGTGGAGAAGAAGGCCCGCCGCAAGCTGCGCCAGGTGCCCGTCTCGGAGAACCTGTCGCTCATCTACAACGAGCTGGGCATCTACACCGGCGCGCGCCTGGGGACCCCCTGCGACGACCTGTGAGGCCCACCCCTCACTTGTCCTGAGCAGGACTCCCGCCCGACTCCCCACGTTGGGGGTCAGACACCCCGGTGTCCGACCTCCTGGGAGGTTTGCGCGCCGCGTCAGTGATGAATTATCCTGATGAAGTCGAGCAGGATGGTTCACTCGTCATCCTTTCCCTCCGCGGGCTCTGACGCAGCAAGGCAGAGAGCGAGCGGCCGTTGAGCTCATCCCGTGAAGGGCCAAGGAATTCATGAAATGCATGGCCGCGCCCTCCCAGGGCGAGGAGTCATCCGGGGCCCGGTCCCAGCCGTGACGGGGGGCTCGGCTGGGACCGGGGACCTCGTCCTGGAGTAACGTTTCGGACAATTGGCATCGGGGGGAGGGGAGATGAGCGATGGTGGTGGAGGAACCCGAGCCGGGGAAACTGTCGGCCATCCTGTTCACGGGCATCGAGGCCGTGGGGCATCAGTCCTGGCGTGACGAAGCGCTCCAGCAGGTGGTGCGCGACGAGCACGCCGTGCTGGTCCGCGAGCTGTTGCCGCGTCACGGTGGCCGCGAGGTGAAGCGCCTGGAGGATGGCTTCCTCTTGGAGTTCGAGGGTGGCCTTGCCGCCGTGGACTTCGGGCTGGAGCTTCAGCAGGCCCTCAAGGTGCACAACGGACTGGTGGCCGTCGAGCGCCGCGTCGTCATGCGCGTGGGCGTGCACCTGGGCGTCGTCGTGCACCGCGATGGCGACGTGTTCGGTGAGGGCGTCAACCTGGCCGCGCGCATCGAAGCGCTGGCGAGGCCCGGCACGCTCTACGTCAGCGAGACGGTGGCGCGACAGGTGGAGGGCCAGCTCGAGTCCCCGCCGGTGCGGCTGGGCCGGGGCGAGATGAAGAACATCCGCCTGCCGGTGGCCGTGTACCGCATCGACCCGCCGGAGCACCGTCGTCGCCAGCCGTGGTTGTCCCGCGTGCGCTCGCTCTGGAGCCGCAACACCCCGGCGCACTGAAGCACGGGCATCCCGCCGCATGGAGCGCTACCGTGCGCGCCATGTCCCCGCTCACCCTCGTCGTTGCCTCGAAGAACTACTCCTCTTGGTCGCTTCGGCCGTATCTGGCGCTGGCCCACACGGGGCAGCCGTTCCAGGAGGTGGTCATCCCCCTGGACACCCCGGAGACGCGCGAGCTCATCGCCCGGCACTCGCCCAGCGGACGCCTGCCGTTGCTCAAGCATGGCGACCTGTCCATCTGGGACTCGCTGGCCATCTGCGAGTACCTGGCGGAGACGTTTCCGGAGGCCCACCTGTGGCCCCAGGAGCGCATGGCCCGCGCGGTGGCGCGCTCGGTGACGGCGGAGATGCACTCCAGCTTCACCAGGCTGCGCGAGCACATGGGGATGAACCTGCGCGCGCGCCGGCCGGGACAGGGCCGGGTGCCCGGCGTCGCCGAGGACATCGCTCGCATCCAGGCCTTGTGGACCGACTGCCGCGCGCGCTTCGGACAGGGCGGGCCATTCCTCTTCGGCCAGTTCAGCATCGCGGATGCCTTCTTCACGCCGGTGGCCACGCGCTTCGTCACCTATGACGTGGCGCTGGAGCCGGTGAGCGCCGCGTACCGCGACACGCTCCTGTCCCAGCCCGCGTACCAGAAGTGGGCGGAGGCGGGGCTGCACGAGCCGCCCGTGGCGAAGTACGAGTGAGCCTCGGGGCCGTGGCCTTCAGTCCAGCCGGCCCTCGCGCACGCGGGCGAACAGCTCGTCGTAGCGTTCCTCTGAATAGATGCGCGCCAGCTCCGAGTAGCGGCCCTGGCGCAGCTCGCGCAGGTACGCGTACTTGATGGAGTGGTAGCCGGCCACGCCCCACGCCAGCCGGGAGGCGTCCGCTCCGCCCCGGAAGACGGCGCCGTTGAGCACGCCGTCCCGCACCCACGCGGCCAGGCGCTGGAGGACCACGGGCTTGAGCCCACGCCGCTCGAAGTGGGCGCGCAGGGCCCACAGCAGCGCGTAGCGTTCCTCCTTGGCGCAGCGGCGCGCCACCGAGGTGGCGAAGCGGTGGTCGATGGGCGCCTGCACGCGCCCGCCCCGCATCTTCGGCAGGGCCTCGTGGACGATGTGCCGCGCGTGCCACACGGCCTTCTCCCGCCGCACCAGCCGCGCGCGCCACTGGGTGCGGAAGAGGAAGCGGCGGCCCTCCATCTCCGCCCAGTCGCGCCGGGGCAGCCGGTAGACGTCCGCGTCGGGCGAGGAGCCCTTCCACGCGCGCAGCGTGTCCAGCGCGCCGGGCTCCAGCGACTCGTCCGAGTCCAGGTAGAAGACGTAGTCGCACGGCGCCAGCGCGTTCACCGCGGCCACGCGCGCGGCGCCGTAGCCCCGCCAGGAGTGTGACAGCGAGCGCGCGCCCAGCGAGCGCGCCAACTGGGCCGAGCCATCCGTGGAGCCGGAGTCCATCGCCACCACTTCGTCACAGAGGGCCAGCAGGTCGCGCAGGCAGGGCGCCAACGTGTCCTGGTTGTCGCGGTGCAGGACGTAGCCGCCGAGCCTCATAGACCCAGCGCCTCGAGCTGCGCGTCGAAGGCGGCGGCGGTGGTGAACACCTGCCCGCGCATGCCCAGCGCGTCGGCCGCGTCCACGAACTCCGGCAGGTCGTCGAAGAAGGCGGCCTCTTCGGGCGCGCAGCCCGCGCGCTCCAGGGCGATTCGGTAGATGTCCGGCTCCGGCTTGACGCTGCCCACCTCGCAGCTCATCACCAGCGCGTCGAAGCGCTGGAGCAGCGGCAGCCGGGGTCGCAGGTAGGCCGCGTGCAGCGCGTTGGTGTTGGACACCAGCACCAGCTTCACCTTCCCGACGAGGGACTCCACCCGGGGCAGCACCGCGTCGTGGGTGGTGAAGTGGCTGCTCCACAGGGGCGCGAACTCCGCCATGGGCAGCTCCACCTGGAGCGCTCCGCACACGCTGCGGCGGATGCCCTCCGCGTCCAGCAGGCCCTTGTTGGCCGCGGTCCACCCGGCGCCCATCAGCCGCTGCGAGACTTCGTGCGCCTGCATCCGGGCACACGCTCCCAGTCTGGAGAAGAGCAACGCGTTGTCGTGGAAGACGAGGACGTTGCCCAGGTCCAGCAGGACCGCCTTCACCACCGCCATTCATGCTCCTCGCGCCGCGCGCATCCGCGCGGGGCCCGGGCGCCCGCCCCACCGCTGACGCCCGGACCGCTGCTTCCGGAAATTCCGGAAAAGGCCACGCTAGAGGAGGGGGACGCGCTCAGGCAAATCGCGGGCGGGCACGGTGGAGTAGTCCGAGCCCACGTCGAGCAGCACGCGCTGCCGCACCCGGGTGCTCAGCGCCTTGCGCAGCCTGCCGAGGAATTCGGGCGGCGCGGCGATGACGAGCTTGTCGAAGGCGTGGCTGTCATGCCCCTTGTCCAGGACGCCGGACAGCTCCCGGGCGAAGCGCTCATGCTCCAGCTCCCGGCGGCCGTTGGGCTCGTTCTCACCCGGCGGGCCATGCAGGGTGCCGGCGTTGGGGTTGTCTGGCTGGTCGCGCAGCAGCTCGCTCTTGGAGCGGCTCTCCTCGTGGTGGAACTCCTCGACCAGACTCCAGTCCTTCTCCGCCTTCGCGTCCGTCGCGAAGAGCCTTGCCCGGCTCGCGTTCCCCACAAGAATCCAGAGCTTTGCGTCCGCCATGTGTCACGCCTCCTTACGATGGGAGATGAGGACCCCCGCGACACCCGGCAAGCTTCCAGCCCCGAGCCGCTTCCCCTCCGTGCGCAGGGCAGGCGGCCATGTCGCACAGGGTTGACACCCACATGCCGACCTCCGGTGTCTGGAACACGAGCGATCATTCCGTTGGGAATGGCAAAGGAGTAGAACGACAGCATGCGCATTCCCGCCGTTCTGCCTGTCGCCATGCTGGCGCTCGTGCTGCTGGCCCGTCCCGCGCGGGCCCAGGAGCAGGGCCTGGGGCTGGACCTCAGCTCCGATTCGTCCACCCAGCAGTCCCCGGAGCAGCCGGGCATGGGGTTGGACCTGAGACCCGAGGACGAGGGCGTGTCGCTGACACCGCGCTTCATCCTCGTGGGCCTGGACACACCGGAGCGCGCGGGCGCGCAGCAGGCCTCGGTCTGGCTGCGAGAGCTGGCGAAGGGCGCGGTGTCCTCCGGCATGGTGGCCTTCGGCGGCAGCCCCCGCGACGTGCGCGAGCGGCTGGAGAACCGCTACGACGCGACGCTGCGCTGCACGCAGGCCGCGTGTCTGGCGGAGCCGGCGGAGGCGCTGGAGGCGGACCTGCTCACCACGGCGCGGCTGTCGCTGGAGGACGCGGGCTGGACGCTGCGCGCGTGGACGTATGACCGCGACCGCAACGTGGTGCACGAGGACGTGGTGTCGGGGCGCAACCCGAAGGACGCGGCGTTCCAGAAGGAAGCGGCCAGCAAGCTGGGCAGCCGGATGATGGCGCTGGCCCGTCCGCGCGCGGTGCTGAAGGTGAGCGTCAACGTCCCCACCGCGGTGGTGAAGGTGGGCGAGCGCATCCTCGGCGTGGGCAGCGTGGAGGCGCGCCTGCCGCCGGGCACCGCGCAGTTGGAGGTGTCCGCGGAGGAATACGCGCCCTTCACCAAGACGCTGACGCTCAAGCCCGGTGGGCGCGAGCAGGTGGAGGTCCGGATGGAGATCTCCGGCCCGGCGCCGGAAGGCCCGGAGGACGCGGTGGCCCGGAAGGCGGCGAAGGGCTCCGGGGGTACGCCCATCTACAAGCGGCCGGCGCTCTACACGGCGGTGGTGGGCCTGGTGGCGGTGGGCGTGGGCGCGATGATGGGCAAGAGCGCCAAGGACGTGGCGTCCCGGGCGACCGACGCGGATGGAGACGGGATGATCGACGTGACGCGCAAGGAGCGGCTGGACGCGCAGTCGCAGGCCAATCTGGCCACGGCGCTGCTCGTCGGCGGTGGCGCGGTGACGGCGGGCAGCGTGACGTGGTTGCTGGTGGTGCCCTCGCGCAGTGAGGCGCCGGCGCCCACGGGCACGGTCAGCGCGGGCGCGGCCACCGCGGTCCATGTCGTCGTTGGCGGGAGCTTCTGACCCATGAAGACCTTCAATTGCTGGTTGCGAGCCTTCGCCGCCCTGCTGCTGGTGTCCGGCGTGGCGGGCTGCGCGGTGGATTTCCCCAAGGACTCTCCCTACACCTGTGAGGTGGAGGCCGACTGCGGCGGGGAGGGGTACGTGTGCACGTCGCTCCCCAACGACGGGCCCAAGTACTGCTGCCTCCCGGAGCCCGAGGAGAAGTGCAACAACGTGGACGACGACTGCGATGGGCAGATCGACGAGGGCATCGACCGGGGGTCGGACCCGTTGAACTGCGGCGCCTGCGGCGTTGCCTGCACCGCCGAGCAGGCCTGCGTGGAGGGTCGGTGCCAGCTTCGCTCGGGGACTCCCTGACGCAACGGCACCGGCGACAGGTGGGCACGCCCGTCCGTGGGTGGACGGCGGACGGAGCGTGGAGGCGTGCGTGCGGGCTCGGGGCCTCCGGCTGGAGTGAGGGGTCCTCGAGGACCTCTGGCGGAGGCAACGGCGCGGACGTTGCGTGGAAGACAGAGGGGCCGGTGTGGGTTGCCGTTGGGCCCGGGCATGGAGAGTTCTTCACACCATGGGCAACGATGACCTCTTCGCGCAGACCCTGCTGTCCGGTCGTGGAGGCTCCATGAGTGGCGAGCCCCGGATGGGCGTGGAGTTGCGGGAGGGCTCGGTGCTGGGCAGCTACCAGCTCGAGACGTACCTGGGTGAAGGCTCCATGGGGCGGGTGTTCCAGGCGCGTCACGCGCGGCTGGGGCGGCAGGTGGCCCTGAAGGTGCTGAAGCCGGAGCACGCGCGGGACGGCGGCTTCGTGCAGCGCTTCTTCCAGGAAGCCCGCACCGTGAATCAAATCAACCACGAGCACATCGTGGAGATCTTCGACTTCGTGGACGAGGGCGAGGGTGGCCATGTCTACTGCGTCATGGAGCTCTTGCGCGGCCATGGGCTGGGCGCGCTCCTGAAGCAGGAGCCGCTGTCGCTCGCGCGCATCCAGCGCATCGCCGTGCAGGTCTGCGCGGCGCTGGGCGCGGCCCACCACGTGGGCGTGGTGCACCGGGATATCAAACCGGACAACCTCTTCCTCACCCAGCGCGCGGGCCAGCCGGACTTCGTGAAGGTGCTGGACTTCGGCGTGGCCAAGCACCTGTCCTCCGAGGGGGCTCCCACCGGCACGTTGGACGGCACCATCATCGGCACGCCGGCGTACATGTCTCCAGAGCAGGCCGCGGGCCTCTCGGTGGACGCGCGCTCGGACATCTACGCGGTGGGCAACATCTTCTACGAGATGCTCTGCGGGCATCCGCCGTTCCAGGCGGAGGCCTTCGGTCAGCTGGTGGTGCAGATCATCACCCAGCCGCCGCCGCCGCTGCCCTCGCACCTGCCTTCCGGCGAGCCGCTGCCGCCGCAGCTCGCGGACCTGGTGATGCGCTGCCTGGCGAAGGAGCCGGAGGCGCGGCCCCAGACGCTCGCGGAGGTGACGACGGGGCTGTTGCTGATGCCCGTCCAGGCGCCCTCGTCGCCGGAGGCCGTGGCGGCGCTGGAGGCGTCGGAGCGGCCCACGCGGCGGATGGCCGCCATCGCGGGAGCGACGCGTCGTCGCGCGGTGATGGCCGCGGGCGGTGGCGTGCTGGCGCTGCTGACGGGCGCGCTGCTGTGGACCGGGATGCGCTCGACGAACTCGAAGGGCTCGGTGGGCTCTGTGGACGAGTCCCTCCTCGCGCGCGCGCCAGTGTCCGTCGTGGCGCCTCAGCGCGAGGCCGAGGCCCGGGCGGAGCCGTTGCCGCTTGAGCTCGTTCATCCCGCCGTCAGGCTCACCGTGCACTCCTTCCCGGAGGGCGCGCAGGTGGTGCGCTCGGACACGGGCGAGGTGCTGGGCATCACCCCGCTGGTGCGTGAGCTGCCGCGCCGCGAGGTGCCGCTGACCCTCAAGGTGGAGCTGGCGGGCTACGTGTCGTCGGAGCGCTCGGTGCGGCTGGATGCCCACGCCGAGCTGGAGGTGCCGCTGGCCAAATCCCTCACCGCGAAGACGAGCGCGAAGAAGGGCACCCGGAACGCTCCCGCGCCTCGCAGGGGCACTCGCGCGGCGAGCGCTGACCCGGCTTCACGGTAGGAGCAGGCAGCCCCGCCGAGAGCGAGGACTCCTTCGGGACGGGCAGGCTGCTCGTGGCGAGCGCCGCTTCTTCGTGGTGTGAAGGGCGGTCTCGCCGCGCTGCTCGTGTGAGCGTCGGGCCTTCCCGCCTCAGCGCGAGGCGGCCGTCTGCGCCAGGACCTGCGCGGCGATGCGGGAGATGCGCTCGTCGAAGCCGTCCGCGTCGTGGAAGGTGAAGCGCACGTCGCCCACCTCCAGCTTCGCGCCGGGGCTCAGCTCCGCGCCGTCCTCGGTGAGCTCCTGGCCATCCAGCTTCACCGGCCGGGCATCCGCCACCTTCGCCACATGCCAGCCCGCGTGGGGCCGGGGCGTGAGGATGAGCTGCTCCCTCGACACCGTGGCGTCGTTGACGACCAAGGCGTTGTTCGAGGCGCGGCCCAACCGCATGGGGCCTCGCTCCGCCAGGGCCACCAACTCGAAGCACATGGCGTCCCCGGCGGGCAGACAGTCCCGCAGGTCCGTCAAGGGCAGGCGGGTGGCACCCACGTTCCCCTCCGTCGTCTCGGGGACGTTCCACGCGCCCGCCTCCCACACCAACCAGGGGTGTGGGTACTTGGCGCGAAACTTTTCCTTCAGAGCCATGTGCTGCCTCACCAGCAGCGAGAGCAGCAGAGCGCGAGCCATGGGTGACTCATAACCTCTTCGGAGCCCGCCGGGCGCGAGAAGGTGCGTCCAGGTGTCCACGAATGGTCGGAAGCCAGGCGGGGGAGGCCCCTCTCGCGCCCAGGCGGGGGCCTGTAGTACACCCGCGCCCACATTCGTCTGGAGGTCCCATGCGCCGCCTGCTGCTCGCTCCGTTGTTGCTCCTCGTCCCCGCCTGCCAGGGCGAAACCGCGAAGGACGTCACGGCCGCGGTGGTGGGCAAGACGGTGGAAGTGGCCAAGGGCGCCAGCAGTGGCGTGGTGGAGGGCCTGAAGGAAGGCCGCAAGGGCGCGGTGAGCACGGATGGCTCGCGCACGCTGTCCGCGGCCGACGAGGTCCACGCCAACACGGAGCTGTCCGTGCTGGAGGTGAAGGCGTCCAGTGGAGGAGGGGTGGAGGTGGTGCTGGCCGTGACGAACAAGACGGCCGAGCCGCTGCACCTGCTCGGACTCCAGGAGGGAGGAGGCGCGCAGCTCCTGGACAAGGATGGCTTCGCCACGTCGCTCCAGGCGCGCTCTCCGGGACAGGCGGCGGACTCCATCAAGGTGCCGCCCTCGGTGAAGGTGAAGGCGAGCGTCTTCTTCGATGGCGAGGCGGACAAGGCCGCGAAGGTCCGGCTGTGGGGCCGCGAGTTCACGGTGCCGGGGACCGCCACCGCCACCAAGCCCCAGCCGTAGGTCGGTTCCCTCCAGCCGTTGGAGACCTTGATGCGCCGTCTGTCCGCCGTCCTGTTGTGCGCGACGCTGCTGTCCGCGTGTGATGACTCCGAGGGCTCGGTGTACGTGCGGCCCCCGCCCTTCACCCAGTCGTACCCGGATGGGGGCGTCTCACCGGATGGCGGCTCGGGACCGGAGAGCTGGGCCTGCCAGCGCTCGTCCGTCGTGCGCGGCGCCCCCATCTCCCTGTGGGTGGGCTTGCAACTCGCGATGAGCCGGGCCACCTCGCCCGAGGTCCGCACCGCGGCCATCGACCAGTTCGTCGCGGACGTGGCGGCGCAGGGCGGCACGCCGCTGGTGAGCGACGCGAGCTCAGGCCGGCAGCGGGTGGTCTTCTTCGTCCGGGGTGATGCCGCGCGCGACACGTACGTGGCCGGCGACTTCAACGAATGGTCGCCCACCGCCACGCAGCTCGCGCAGGTGCGCGACACGGACCTGTTCGTCGCGGAGGTGGACATCCCACGCACGGGGCCACACCCCTACAAGCTGGTGAAGGCTGGGAGCTTCTTCGAGGACCCCCGCGCGAAGAACGTGGTGTGGGACCGCCTCAACCGCAACGCGGTGGGCCAGTTCAATTCGCTCGTGTATCCGGACGCGCAGGACGCGACGAAGGGGCGGCTCACCGCCTGGTACGGCGTGCACGCCACGGTGCTCGGCGATGCGCGCGACGTGTACGTCTACATGCCGCCTTCGTACGACGGCCCGGAGTGCCCGACGCTGCCGGTGATGTACGTGCACGACGGCAACGAGAGCATCACCCGCGAGTCCTTCGTGGACGCGGCGGACGCGCACTACAAGGCGCGGCCCCAGGACGCGGCGGTGCTCGTCTTCGTGGCGCTGCCCACCCAGGACGTGCGGCTGGCGCAGTACACCTTCCCGCCCGCGCGCGCGCCGGGCTGGCCCGCGCCCAAGGGTGACGAGTACCTGGCCTTCCTGAAGGATGACCTGATGCCACGCGTGGAGGCGGGCTTCCGGGTGAAGACGGGGCCGCGGGACACGGGCATCTTCGGCGCGTCGCTGGGCGGGCTCATCTCCGTGTACGCGGGCTTCCAGTTCCCGGAGAAGTTCGGCTTCGTGGGCACGCAGTCGGGGACGCTGTTCTGGCCGCACGACGGCGAGGTGGACCGGGACGACGGCAACGCCATGGTGGTGCGCGCGGGGCAGGAGCCGGTGGTGCCGGTGCGCTTCTACGTGGACCATGGCTCGCCCGCGACGGGCTGCACGGACGACGGAGAGCAGGGCTCCGACGACTGTCAGTCCAACATCCAGTTCCTCGCGGCGCTGAGGAGCCGGGGCTACGACGTGGCCTACGTCCATGAGCCGAGCGGGCAGCACGACTGGTTCTTCTGGAAGAAGCGCCTGCCGAAGCTGCTGTGCGTGTTCCGCAACACGGACACGCGGGTGTGCGCCCTCTAGGGCTTCACGGCCTCAGAGCCTGGCTGCGATGGCGCGGGCCAGTCGGCCCGAGGCCTCGGGGTCCAGGGACAGGAAGAGGGAGGGCTCGGTGACTTCCACTTCCTGCAGGCGCGTGATGCCCTCGTTGTCCGTGGCCAGGTCCACGCGCGCGTAGAGCAGTGGCGCGCCCATGGCCTCCAGCACGCGCTCCGCCAGCCGGATTTCCTCGCGGTTGTCGGGTGAGAAGACGGAGGGCTGCGCGAAGCCTCGAGGCGCGGACTTGAGCGTGGGAGGACGGCGCACCGCGTGGCTGAAGGCGCCGTCGAAGGAGATGTAGCTGCGCTCGCCTTCCGTCTCGAAGGCGGTGAGGTAGGGCTGCACCATCAGCTCGCACGCGGCGGCCAGCTCCGTGACGAGCGCGGTGGCGGTGGCGGCTTCCGAGCGCGGGAGGATGTGCGTCTTGAGCGCGCCCGCGGACACGGCGGGCTTGAGGACGACGGTGTCCCAGCCGCGCGACTTCATGAGCGCTCCGACGTCCAGGGTGCCACCGCGCTCCACCCAGACGGTGGGCGTCACGGGGATGCCCCTGGCCTCCAGCTCGCGCAGGTAGAACTTGTGCGTGTTCCAGCGCAGCACGTCGGCGGGGTTGTGGAGCTTGGTGAGGCGGCCCACTTTCTGGGCCCAGGCGACGAAGGTGTCGCGGCGCAGGTGGCTGTCCCAGGTGGTGCGCACGACGGCCAGGCGCACGGTGCGGAAGTCCACCGTCGGGTCGTCCCACACGACGGGCCGCGCATCCAGTCCGAGCGCCTTGAGCGCGGGGAGCAGGGGAGCATCGTAGGCGTCCAGCTCCGGCAGGTCGGCAAAGGTGAGGACGGCCACGTCCATGGTGTGTCGCTCCCGGTGAGGCGTGCGCGCCCTGATTAGCGCGAAGGCGTCACGGGTGCAGGGGTTTTGAATGGGGCTCGCGTCAGGCCGGGCGAGCGGTGGCGGGGGCCCGAGGAGGCGCCTGTCCCGAGGCCTCTCCGACCTTGTCCGCCTTGTCCTGCTGGTTGCGCGCGTGGGCCTCGCGCAGCGCGTTCGCGAGCAGCGCCTGGCCTCGAGGATACGGCGCGCCTTCGCCATCCACCGCGAGCAGTTGCTGTCGCAAGAGCGCGCCGCTGGCGGTGCGCTGCTCCGGCCGCTTCTCGAGCAACCCCATCACCGCCGCGTCCAGCGCCGGCGACACCTCCGGGTTGAAGTGCGAGGGCGGCGCCAGCTCCTGGTCCAACGTCGCGCGCAGCAGCGCCTCCTGCGTGGAGCCCTGCAGCGCGCGTCGCCCCGTGAGGGCCTCGTGCAGCGTCAGCCCCAGCGCGAAGAGGTCCGCGCGCCCATCGAACGGACGGCCCGCCGCCTGCTCGGGCGCCATGTAGCCCAGCTTGCCGCGCACACTGCCCGCGGCGGTGAGCTGCGAGCGCGCCGAGTCCCGCGCAATCCCGAAGTCCGACAGCTTCACGTCGCCGAAGCGCGACACCAGCACGTTGGGCGGGTTGAGGTCCCGGTGGACCAGTCGCAGCGGCTGCCCATCCGGGCCCGTGCGCCGATGCAGGTAGTCGAGCGCCGATGCCAGCTCCGCGCCCAGGAACGTCACCGCCGCCACCGGCAGCGGCTTGCGAGCCAGGCCCCGCATCAGCGTGCTGAGCGGCATCCCGTCCACGAACTCCATCGCGAGGAAGTACGTGCCGCCATGCCGCCCCAGGTCGAACACCTGGACGATGTTGGGGTGGTTGAGCGACGAGCACAGCTCCGCCTCGCGGCGGAACATGGTGACGAACTCGTCGTCGTCCGCGAACGAGGGGAGGATTCGCTTGAGGGCCACCTGCTTCTGGAAGCCACCCTCCGGGCAGTACGTGGCCCTGTACACCTCCGCCATGCCGCCCGCGCCCACGCGCTCGTGCAGCACGTACTTGCCCATGACCTCCTGCTCGCGCAGCGCGGACAGCGCCCCGCGCGTGAGCTGGAGGAAGTGCCGCGCCAGCGTCGCCGTGAAGACGCCCGCGGCCACGAAGAAGAACGCCCGAGTGGCGATGAAGCGCGGCGTCAGCGTGATGAGCGCTGACTCCGGCAAGAGCGGCTGGACGAAGAGGAAGTAGATGCCCAGGTACTCAGCCGCCACGAGGATGCCCGCCGCCAGTGCCAGCCGGGGGTTGCTGCGCAACGTCGCGAGCGTAATCAGCGTGGGCCAGATGACCAGCGTGGGCGCGGTGAGCGCGTAGATGGGCCCCTGGAAGCGCAAGTCGAACGCCAGAACCACCGCGGGGATGCTGACCTCAATCGCCACGTTGAGCCACGGAATCGCCGGGTGGAACGCGCCCGAGCGCAGCACGCGCCACAGCGCCGTGTAGTAGAGGGCCAGGACGGCGGACAACCCCATCAGGGCCTGCGTCAGGCCCCAGCCAATCGAGGGCCCCAGCGCGGCGGCCACCAGCACCGAGGCGCCCGACAGTCCCGCCATGAAGCGCGCCACCGACAACTCCCGCGCCTGCGCATCGCGTCGTAGGTGGCCGTCGAGGAAGCGGGTGACGGGGCTGGTCAGGGTGTGCGGGGTCATCGGTTCTCCCACTCTACAAAACCTGGGAACCCGACACGTCCTCCCAGGGCCGCCAGCCCGCTTCCCCGTCGGAGGGACCGGCCCGGCCACGGGATTTCAGGAAGGGGCCCCAGGGGGGCTGTCACCCGCATGTTACACGGACTGCTCTCCGCGCCCGTCGAGGAGCCTCCGCCACACCGCGGGCTGGCGTCCACGAGAGGCGAAAGCCCCCTTGTCTGCTGCTGGCCGCGGTCATCGATTCGCTCGCCTGCGAGGGGCCGGTGCCGCGGGCCACCCTCAGCGGCGTGGCGAACACGAAGAGGTTCGACATGCTGGTGGGGCTCGCGCAGGGCGCTACGGCTTGGTGCGCGCGAGGGTGCCGTCCGTCAGCAGGAGGTCCAGCGCGTTGGCGAGCGGGTCATAGCCGAGCGTGGCGCGGAAGAGGTTCTGGTACATCAGGGCGCCCAGGTATCCGCCAAAGACGCCGTGGGCGGCCTGCTCGGTGTCGATGTCCTGACGGAACTCGCCGGTCTTCTGGCCGTGGCGGAGGATGCCTCCCAGCACCTTGGCGTACAGGCCCAGCTTCTCGCGGATGGCCTCGGCCACCCGCTCGTTCGAGTCCGCCGCCTCGGCCGCGAGCATGCCGAAGAAGATGCCGTACTCGCGATTCGCGCCCAGGAAGTGGTGGGTGCGGTGGGTGAAGGCCTGGAGTTGCTCGCGTGCGGACAGGGTGCGGTACTCGTTGATGAGGTCCACGAAGGCGGTCTGGTAGCGCTGGTGCAGTTCATCAATCGCCGCGAGGAGCAGGTCCTCCTTCGTGGGGAAGTGCCAGTACAGCGCGCCGGGGGTCATCCGGATGGCGCGCGCCAGGTCCGCCATCGTCGTCGCCAGGAAGCCCCGCTTCGCGAACAGGGTGATGGCGGCTTCGAGGATGTCCACGCGCGTGCGTGCCGAGCGTTCCTGCTTGAGCTCTCTCTTCGCCGGTTCCTTGCTCATGGCGCGGAAAACCATACCCCAGGCCCGCCGCCAGGCTCGGGTTCGTTCGCTGGACGGAGGAACTCTCGACGCGCGGGCTTCCGGCTCGGCTGCCTTCACGCCGCCAGCAGCGTCACCTTGACGATTTCCGGAGGCGCTCCCACGCGCAGGGGTGGCCCCCAGAAGCCCGTGCCCCGGCTGACGTAGAGGTGCTTGCCGCCCTCCTCGAAGTGTCCCGCGTCGTGCTCCCAGATGGCGGACACCGCGAGCGTGAACGGGAAGAACTGTCCCCCATGCGTGTGACCGGAGAGCTGCAAGCCCATCCCCGCCCGCGCCGCCACGCGCCAGTTCGATGGCTGGTGCGCCAGCAACACCGCCGCGCGCTCCGGCTCCCGCCCCGCCACCGCCGCCGTCAAATCGTAGCCC
>NZ_JABXEM010000137.1:0-29049 GCF_013372595.1 Myxococcus sp. AM011 | reverse complement strand
GTGCAGGACGTGGCGGGGGAGGGGGACAAGCGTGCCTCGGCGGTGCTGGAGCTGCCTCGGGTGAAGGGCCACATTCGACGAGGCGACCGCGGCGTTGGATCCGCTGGCCGAGCAGGCCATCCACGACAGGTTGCGAGACATCGTTCGGGGACGCACCACGCTCATCATCAGCCACCGGCTCCAGACGTTGCAGCACGCGGACCGCATCGTGGTGATGAACGAGGGCCGCATCGCGCAGATGGGGACGCACGAGTCGCTGATGTCGGCGCAGGGCAAGCTGTCCAGCGCGCTCGCGCAGGCGACGCCGAACTGGAAGCGCCAGGGAGCGGAGGGGCCTCATGGCGGTGACTGAGGACTCCTATCGGGAGCTGTTGCCCATGCTCGACTCCCCTCGGACGCGGCGGGTGATGCGCGGGTTGTATGTCGCGTCGGCGGCGCTGTTCATCTTGGGGCTGGTCGCGCTGTTCTTCGTGGAACTGGACGTGGTGGTGCGAGCCCAGGCGGTGGTGTCGCCCGTGGGCGAGACGGCGCGGGTGCAGGCGCCTCGCTCGGGCGTGGTGGTGGACATCGTTGTGCGCGAGGGGCAGGCGGTGACTCAGGGGCAGGTGTTGCTGCGCCTGGATGACGCGCAGATGCGAGCGCGGGTGCGGCTGCTGGAGCAGCAGGTGGCGGCGGCGCGTTCGCGAGTGACGATGTTGGAGTCGCTGGTGGCCTCGCGGACGGAGGCGTACGGGATGCAGGTGCGCGTGCGCAAGGCGACGGCGGTGGAGACGGTGGCGCGGCTGGAGGCGGCGCGAGCGCTCATTCATGCTCGGGAGCAGGAGGCGGGGGTGCGCTCGCGGGATGCGCGGAGCGCGGAGCAGCTGCGGGAGAAGGAGTTCGTCGCGACGGTGGAAGCGGAGAATGCCGCGTCGCAGGCGGAGGTCGCGCGGGCCCAGGTCGTGGCGGCACAGGCCTCCGCTCGTGAGCTGGAGGCGAGCCTGGGACGGCTGGAGCTGGAGCAGCGAGGGCTGGAGGGTGACGCGCGCGTGGCTGCGCTGGCGGACGGTGCGGAGCTGTCGGCGGCGAAGGTGGAGTTGGCGCGCTACGAGGGGGATCTGGCGGAGACGCGGTTGGAGGCGGCGCGGTTGGAGGTTGAGGGACGGTCAGCCAGTGCGTATCAAGTTGGACGCGTATCCCTTCCAGGACTTCGGCGTGTTGCCGGGGGCGCTGTATCAGATGGCGGCGGACACCAGGCGGAGGCAGGAGGACACGCTGGGGGCCGCGCCCTATCGCGTGAACGTGCGAGTGGCGGAGGCACCGCGCTCGACAGCGGGGGGCACGCCGAAGCTGCGCCCGGGAATGACGGGGACCGCTGAGTTCGTGGTGCGGCGGGAGTGGCTCATCACCGCGCTGATGCGTCCTCTACGCGGCGTGGACAGCCTGGGGCACTGAGCGCTTCTGTGTTCAGTCGATGGTGACGTCGAGAATGGGGGCGACGCGTTGATGGAGCGCCGCGCACACGCCGATGAGTCCTTCGAGGGCGTCGGGGTGGAAGCGGCAATCCTCCAGCGACCAGTGGACCTCGTTGCCGGAAATCTCCACGTCCTCGGAGGGCAGGCAGCCACAGTCCTCCGGAGCCACGGGGGCCACGCCGTAGGCACCGGAGGCGAGCGCCGCGCCGAAGGACTTCAGCTCGGTGGACACGATGTCCTGCTGCTCGGTGGAGAGGGGGTGCGCGAAGGTGATGTGCAGCTCCCGGACATCGCTCTCGGAGTCCTCGATGTTCCACGAGAAGGGCTGTTTGGGTGAGGCCCGGGGATAGGGGTCGGTGAGCTTCGGGTCGACGCGGACCGGCTGCGGTGCATCTCCCGCCGTGGCGAGGCGCACGCGTTTCAGCGGTACGCTGGAATGGGCGGCCAGGAGGAGGCACAAAAGGCAGTGGCTCGCGCGCTCGTTGAGCGCCCACTTGTCGAAGATGAACCGCGCCGATTGAGGTGTCTTGCTGAACGTGGGCTGTGCCGGCTCGGGCCCGAGCGCGCCTGGGGCTCCCAGGGAGAGCGCGCCCCCGGAGGCGAGCAACCAGAAGGGGAACACGTTGTCCTGGAGGCGCTCGGCGTCCTTGGCGCTCAAGGGCTGGACGGCCTCGAGGACGAGGTCGACGGGCTGCGGGGCTCCCCAGGGATTTCTGGGGGAGACCTCGAAGACGAAAGGCAGAGCGTAGGGAGTGGCTAGCATGGGGTCAGTCCAGGTGGCGCCTCAGCCACCGTTCGCTGTCACCCTGCTCGATGAAGTTGTTTTCGAGGGAGTTGCCGGTGAACAGGCACACCGGCTCGAGCGTCTTGGCCAGTGAGCGGAGCAGGGGGAGGTTCTCCTGGCGATTCACGTCCCCGACTTCGGGCTTCGGGCCCGCCTGGAGCATGAGTCCGTGCCCGACTTGCTCGATGCCGATGCTCGCGTCGAGCGTGGCGCGGAGCTTCTTCTCCCCGCCGAGGGCCTCGAGCGCCGCGGGGCCGATGAAGTTGAGCCAGTAGGCGCCGCGGAGCTTCTCGCCGAGGTCGTAGCAAGTGTTCGCGCTGTTCGGGACATCATAGCCCGGATGCCGGAAGGCGAGCTTGCCCGCCTCGAGGGAATACCATGCTTGTTGAGATTCCACTCCCCAGGTGAGGGCGGGGGAGGCATAGCCACTCGAGTAGGGAACAAGGCTGCCCAGATGCTTGGCGAGTGCCCGCGCTGCCTGGATTTCTGCATCAGTCTCCGGAGCCCGAGGTAGGCGAACCTCCAGGTAGGAGACCTTCTGCCCAACGGCCTCGCGAAAGCCCAGGCACGTGAAGAAGTGGTCGGGATTGATGCTCTCGGGCCCCCCCAGGTCGAACGTGGACAGCTCGCGCGAGAGGGCTTTGGCCGGGTCGAGCTCTCTGCGGGCGGCAGCGAGTCTCTGGGGCGTCAGTGGTTTGTAGGAATCCGAATTCGCCCCCACGGATGCCCACTTCCTGCCCTCCTCTGGAGTGACTTCCAGCCAATGTCCGAATGCCTGTCCAAAGGCAGATGCCAAATCTCCGAAGGGTTTCTTGCAATAGAAGACAATGATGAAGCTATCTCGAAGAAATAGCCCACGACCGTCACGGGTCAGTCGAACTCGCTCGGACATTGCGTCACCAGAAGTGAAGGAGAGTGGGTTCCATCCCCGTCGCGGTCTTGTACTTCTCCTTCTGGGTTTTGGACATCTTGGGTTGGTCCTTGCAGTTGAATTTATAGTCGTAGACCTTGGCAATCTTTCCGCTATCGTCAAGGATGACGGCGTCAAGGCTAATGGGAGGCAGCTTCGCGAAGAAGGCCTTGCAGAAGGCGGCTTTCGGAGAAACAGGGTTCAACGCGGCGGCCTCCCTTCCCGCAGCCAGCGCATCCTCCCGTGTATGGGGATGAGGTGTCCCATCTTTCTTGAGGGGGACCTCTGACTTCACCTTGGCATTGTTGGCATCCTTGATGGCCGCATCGCAGCATGCGTGCTTCAAGGTCCCGAGTTTCGTGCAGATGCGACCCGAGGGCTTTTCGGGTGGGGGGAAACCCGCTTCCCTGTTGATCTTCTCGTTACACTCCTTCCCGATATCCTCCAGGGCAATCAGGATTTCCGCGCCCCCCGACGCCTGGTCCAGGCCCGACAAGGTCGCCGCGTTCGCGGGCGAGCCACCGGGACCACAGTTGTTCAGCATGGGGTCGCCGAGGAGCTGGACGTTCTTGCCCTCCACCTTGACGTCGAGAGAACCCAGGCCGAGGAACTTCGTGGGCCCATGGGTGTTTGCGGAGGCCATCCCGCCGCCCGTGCCCTTGCTGGCGGAGTCCCCCGAGGAGCCAAAGCTGGCACCCCTGATGGCGATGGCATCGCCCTTGATGGTGACGGAGGTGGAGTAGCCCTTGGGCGACTCCCCGCTCTTGCCCGTGTTGGGCAGCACCGTGGGAACAAAGGGCGCCGGCGGCCCCGGCATCTTGCACATGTTGGGCAGCGTCGCCGTCGCGGTTCCGGAGCTGCCTTTCGTGACAGGGGTCTTCGGGGCATTCACCAGGACGCTCATGCGCGCCTCGCCGGGTCCGAGCTGGATTCGAGAACCGCGGCCGCTCGCAAGCCGCTCTCCGAGCCACCCCAGACGAGTGCCCTGGGGCCCTTCGCGTACTTCCGCGCCCATGCCTGCGTCGCCAGCACGCACGACAGCGCACCCGAGGCCGCTCCGACGTCCCCCCAGCAATCGACGGGTGCGACGCAGGACGAATCTCTCAACACGCGCTGTGTCCGTAGCAGCGCGAAGCCCCACTCCTCGGTTCGGTACCGCTCGCCGTTGAGGTCGCAGTACACGGAGTCCAACGCCTCGTCCGGCAGTTTCAGCCCGCGGGTCGCGCCCTGGATGGCTCGGGCCAGGCCCTTGCCCAGCACCTCCTCATCCCCATGGATGAGCCGCGTCTCGGTCGCGGTGCCAACGCCACGCACCCGCGCCAGCGAGACGAGGCCCAGCTTCCGCTGGAGCGAGGAGCGAGCCAGGACGAGCCCGGCCGCCGCCTCCCCGGGAATGAAGCCCGTGCGTGCTCCCTCCCCTGCCAAGCGGAACTGGGACGCAAGCCAATCGAGCGAGTCCGCATCGTGATAGCTGTCCACGCCCAGCACCACACTCAGTTCCTCGCTGCCCGAGATGAGCCGTTGCTCCGCCACTTCGAGCGCCTGGAGCACCCCCGCGTGGCCCCGTCCGCCCAGCTCGACGCGCGGAGACCACGACCCCGTGCCTCGGTCAGAAGTCAGCGCCTCCACCATGGACAGGGCATCGGCCTCGGAGAACCCAGGTCGTGACTCCGGGAGTACGAGCAGGAGGCGTGGTGCCTCCAGGGTGCCAAGCTTTCGCCTCAGCTCCTCAAGCACGGCCGTCGCCAGCACCCTCAACCTGGAGAGGCCCTGCGTCCCGGCTTCGAGCAAACCGTCCCGCGCGCAGCGCAAGGGCTTGCCGAGCCCATTCACCATGAAGGGATGCAACTGGAGCCGACTGATGCCCGCGCGCACGGAGGCGGCGCTCTCCTCCGCGGTGAGCCCCACGGGTGTTCGCGCAGCGACGGCGACGATGTGCACGGAGGCGCTCATGTGAGGAAAGGCTTCTCCCGGATGCGGGTCTCATCCAGGAGGTCCACCTCCCTGGGAAAGACACGCAGCGCGCTCTGCCACACCATCTCCAGGAGCATCTGGTGCGCATCCACTCGAACGGTTGCCAGGCGCGCGCGGTGCTCGCGGGCGCGGCTTCCGAACCGGGTCGTCATCACGAAGTACAGCTTGGGTAACTCCAAGCGCAGCACGCCGCGAGGCGTCAGGTTCATCAACTCCAGACGCTCACCGCCCCGCAGGAAGCGCCCCAATCCCTGGTCGTGGGGAGCGCCGAGGGCGAAGCGCTCGTCATGGTCGACGGGAAGCAGGGGCCGCTGTTCTCGTTCCCAGGCCTCATCGAAGGTCCCCGCCAACTCACGGCGGGGAGACCAGCTCATGTCGATAGGCCCGAATCCCGCGGGGCCTCGTCGCGTGAAGTCGCCATCGGGATATTCGACGGTGTGGACGGGTTGGTCCTTCAGCCGCTCTGGCTTCGAGGCCACGCCCCGTCCCACGGGGTTGCGCGAGTCGAAGCGCTGCCCGCGCACCGCCGGGTCCCTCAGGTCCTGTCCGCCATAAGCCCATTCATAGACGATGGGGCTCTCGGTGAACGGGCGCGGCTTCGAGGGAGAAAGGCCCGTGAAGCCCTTCTCGTAGACCCGGGGCCCGTGCACCACGAGCGCCTTGTGGAGCTCCGCGACCCTCAATGCGACAGGGACGCGCGTCGCCGGTGCTCCTCCCGGGGCATGGGCGCTTGCCTCCACCAGCACATCCGTCGCGGGCTTGATGGCGAGCAAGTCCGAGTCCGCCCGCAGGCTGGACATGCCAGGCTCCCCTCGGTGGAGCGGGGTGAGCAGCGGCGGCGCCTGTGTGTCGGCGAGGGAGAGTCGTCCTTCCGATGTCACCTGGAATGTGGCCTTCACCGCCACCAACCAGTGATGGGCGCCGATCTTGTCTCGAATCCAGTTCTTCCCCACCGAGTACGAAGTACGGTTGTTGAGCGACCACATCGGCTCACCGGACACATCGAAGAGGGGAATATCGTGACGGAGCATAGCCAGTCGCCCAGGATGCAACGATAAGGGAAACCCACGATGCGCGCCCTGGACGCGGGGACCATTGACCTTGTCAGGGAAAGTTGCTGGTGTCTGTTTTTACGGCGAAGTTCCCGCGCTGGGGGGCTGGTGCATCATGAGAGTCTTTGCGGGGAAGCCAGCATCACCCTGCGGCGCAATGGCAAGGTGGTCCTGAAGGGCATCTACCTGGAGACTCACGACACCGGCGTCAATCACATCAAGGGTGGCACCGTTCAAATCAACCGAGGGCACCGCCATGTGGCTCGAGAGCATCAAGGAAGAGCACCTCCACGAGGCGTCCTTCCTCTGGGAGCGCTGGGAAGCCCTGCTCCACGATGCGCGCCTCACGTTGACAGACGTCGCTGTCATCGAGGAGCGGTTGCTCGCGCACCTGGACGGGTTGATGCTCGGCGGCGAGTCCGTGGCCGAGGCCCTCCTGTGGCCCGCCCTCGAAGGCGAGGACCCTGGCGAGGTCTTCACCGCCGCGTTCGTCACGCTCGAACAGGCGCCACCGCGCGCGCTCGACGCCATCCTGGAGCGCCTGACCACGGCTCCCAGGCCCGTGAAGAACGCCCTGGGGCGCGCCCTGGAGTCGAGCCTCGGCGAGTCCTGGGTCCCGCTGCTCCTCGCTCGCCTGGGCACCCTGGAGGCTCCCTGCGTCGCGCTGTCCCTGGACGTCCTGGCCTCTCGCCGCGCGGCCCGCCCCGAGCTCGCGTTCGAGTGGCTCTCGCATCCAGACGCGAGCGTCGTGGCCTCCGCGCTCCGAATCCTCGCGACGAGCACCACCGGGCTGCCGCCAGGAGAGCTCTCCCGCTGGCTCGCCGACCCGCGCCCCGAGGTGCACTGGGAAGCCGTGAGGTGCGGCCTGCAATCCGGCTCCCGCACGGCATGGAGCGCGTGCCGCGAAGTGGCCCGCGGAAGCGGTCCGTACACCCGGCAGGCGCTCGTCCTGCTCGCCCTGGCCGGAGAGGACGCGGACCTGCGGCACCTGCTCACGCTCACCGGGGACGAGAAGACCCGCGCGGAGGCGCTCTGGGCCCTGGGCTTCAGCGGGCACAAGGCCGCGGCCGAGGCCTGCCTGGAGCTGTGCGGACAACCCGCCCCAGTGGCCCGGCTCGCGGCGGAGGCCTTCGCCGCCATCACCGGTGTCACCCTCGAAGGTCCTCATGTGGCGCCGACGCAGGACGAGGACGCGCTGCCACCTCTCGACGAAGAGGACCTGGACGAAAGCCTCGTGCCCAGGCCCGAGGATTCTCTCCCCGTGCCCGTGTACCCCTCCCTCGCGGGCTGGTGGCGAGACGCGAGGAAGGACTTCGCGGCGGACGTCCGCTACCTCGGCGGGAAGCCCTTCGATGAAGGCGCGCTGCTGTCGGCGCTCTCGGATGGCCCCATGCGCCGTCGCCCCGTACATTCGCTGGAGCTGGCCCTGCGGACCCGGGGGGCGCACGTGGTCCACCCGTTCGCCTTCACCCGGAGGCAATCCGTCGAGCTGGCCGCCGCCCGGTCCGCGCGAAGCCGCATGCCCCTGGGCCCCCTGGCCAGGCTCGCCCGGGAGTGACGGGCCCGCTCACTTCGACGCGGGAGCCCCGCCACCCCTTCGAGCCTCATCCAGCGCGCTGAGGTCCACGAAGCCACTCAGGTCCGCGGAAGGAATGAAGCCCACGTCCTTCGCGTGGTGCGCCGCGGTGTTCAGCGCGGAGGACACCGGGTCCAGGCTCGGCTGCAGCCGCGAGAAGGCCCCCTGGAGGATGGGCGCCGGCAGCGGCTTCTGCGTGAGCTTGCCGAACGCCGAGTTCACCGGCAGGCGCGGAGTTCGTCGACTCCGCCGCCGTCGTCGACGGACGCAGGGTCTCCGCCCGCGCCTGGCCCGACCATCCGGCCTGGATGCGCGAGTTCATGAAGATCCTCCGCGCCAAGGCCCCCGCGACCTGCGCCCCTGAAACACCCGGGACGCCGAGGCGCTCACCCGAGCACCCGGCGTCCCCTGTACTTCACCGCGCACCCGCGAGCAGGCTCAGTCGCACTCCGCCCGCTGCTCGTTCCGGCGCTTGGTGACGCTGGTCAGCGTGTCGCCCTTCACCGTCACCGTGGTGACGTCATCGCCGCTCGCCACGGAGCCACACTCCGCCGCGCCCGCGCTGCAGCTCCGCGTCAGCACCAGCGAGCTCGCTCCAGAGCGCGTCACTCCCTCCAGCGTGCAGCGATACCCCGACGGCCCCTGGCGCACGTCCCCGGTGAAGTCCTCCTCGCCCACCGCGTCCGCCGAGCCCAGCAGCTCGCCCTTCTTCCCCATCAGCAGGAAGAAGTAGCGGGTCTGCGTGAAGGTGTCCCCGAACTCCTCGTCCGGAGCGGGCGCGCCGCTCTCGTCCTGGGTGAAGACGCGCAGCTTCAACCCCTTCGGCAGCGCCAGCTTCTCGTCGCGCGCCACCAGCGGCTCACCCTCGGCGCTGGGGCACTGGCGGTCCACCGCCTCCACCTCCACCTCGCGGGAGTACGCATCCGGCGCCAGCGCCTTGAGGTGCTCCAGCACCTTCGCCGCGTCTGCGGCCTCACAGACGCCCACCAGCCAGACCCAGAAGCCCGGCTTCAGCCCCGCGAGCGTGTCGCTGCGCACCAGCTTCGGATACCCCTGGGGCAGCTCCAGCTTCGTCTTCTCCAGCACCGCCTCGATACCACTCCACGCCGAGCGCTGCGCCTCCACGTCCGCCTGCGTCTTCGCCCCCTTCCAGATGAGCGCGACACTCTTCGCCTCCGCCCGGGCGCTCCCCAGCACGACCAGCAGACACAGGCCCATGAACCACGCACGCATGACAGCTCCCCCCTCTTCTCGAGAAGCCGCCAATGCTAGCGCACCCCCCGACTACCGCGACTGCGCGTCGTGCTTCTGCCGGGCGATGCGGCGGTCGAGCCGGTTCTGCTCGCGGTTGATTCGCACCCGCTCCCTCGCGTCCAGGCGACCGTCGTCGCGTCGCGCCTGACGCAGCTCCCGCTGGATGGCGTGGTGCTGACGCTCCAGCCGCACCGCCTCGCGCCCCGTGAGCTCCCCACTCTTCACGCCGTCGATGATGCGCGCCTGCTGGGTCGCCTGCCGGCGCTCCGCCTTCGCCGCGCTCGCCGGCGGCGCCACCATCAGCCCGAAACCCATCACCACCGCCAGGATGTGCTTCTTCATGTGTCCACTCCGGTTCGTGCCGGCTGTCTGCGTCTGGAGTCATGAACCCGGCCCGCGCCCAAAAGTTACGGTCCCGTGTTCTCGCGGGGTTACGACGCATAGGACGAATGGGAGGGTTGTTGAGGGTAAGTGCTGATGCGGAGGGGTCGAGGAGGGCCGCTGACGGGTGCCGCGGAGCTGTGGGCCAAGCAGAGGAAGAGGCGGTGCAGCCAGCTTTGGGCACACGCCAAGCCAGACGCCCCTCCAGCAAGGGGGCAGCAGGGGAGTGAGCTTCAGGAGCAGGGCGACTGCTGGAGCTTCACCACCACGCCAACCGAGGTGGGCCCTGTGCTGGGGCCCGCTGCGCAGGCCCAGAGGGCAGTCCCAGGTGCACCAGAATGGCGCTCACCCCACGGGGAGCTGTCAGGTACGCCAGCACCCGAGGCCTGCCGCCACACCTCACGCGGGCCCACACGTCCAGCGCGAACGTCCTGCGTAGCAGCCCCGCCCAGTCCAATCGTGGCGTGCACTCCTTCTTCGGCTCCTCCACCGTCGCGACAAACGACGGGCTCTTCTCCTCCGGCTCCGCCTTCTCTTGGGTGAGCGGACCGCGTGGGTCCGCACGCGCCCCTCGCGCCGGGATCAGGCGGCTTCGACCACGACGTCCCGGCACTCCCGGCTCTTGCTGAGCTGACCAAGCTCGAACCGGGCCGAGATGTTGCGCGCAATCTTCCCGGGCCATGACTCGGTAGGCGGCCTCCGTGGGGTGCTTCTTGTCGCTCGTCGCCGCGGGCGTCGGCGGCAGCCGGGCGTACTGCTGGAGGCTGCGGGCGCCGGTCGGGAGGAGGTCCAGTCGGACAGGGTCGGAGTCAAGTCCCGAATCTTGTGTAGTTGGTTCGGAGGGGGTTCGGGGGAGGAAGGCTCCTTGGAGGCATCAAGCAGCGGTGGTGTCTGGGGTTGATTTGAGCAGGGACATGTCGAGGTAGCGGCGGTCGTCCCAGACTCCGGTGACTTCCAGGGCGACGGCAGTGATGAGGCGCAGCGCGCTGGCGCGGTCAGGGAAGGCGCCCACGGAGCGGATGCGGCGCTTCACCTCGCCGTGGAGACGTTCCAGTCCGTTGGTGCTGCGCAGGCGCTTCCAGTGGGCCTTGGGGAAGGCGAAGAAGCAGGTGGCGGCGGCGAAGCCCTGGCGCAGGCACTCCATGGCCTCGGGCACCTGGCGTCCCAGGCCCTCCTGGAGGGCCTCCATTTGCTTCCTGGCGTCCTGGAGGGTGGGGGCCTCGAAGATGGCCGAGGTTTGCTTGCCCAGCCGCCCTCGCAGGCGCCAGGGCGCCTTGGCGAGCACGTTGCGGGTGAGGTGCACCGTGTAGCGCTGCAGCTGCGCCTCGGGCAACGCCTGCCGGGCCGCGGCGGCCAGGCCCGCGTGCCCATCGGCGATGACGAGCCTCACGCCCGTCAGCCCCCGCTCGAGCAGTTGGCGAAGCAGCTCCAGCCAGGAATCCGCCGACTCGCTGCCGCCCAGGGTGATTGCCAACAGGTGCCGGTGCCCATCCTCTCCCACGCCGTAGGCCACCAGGGCGGAGACGTTCTGCACCGTGCGCGCCCACCGTGCGTCGAGGAAGGTGGCGTCCAGGTAGAGGGAGGGGAAGGCCTGGGTGAGCGGCTGGGTGCGCAAGCCCTCCACCTTCTCTTCGAGGGACTTCGTCACCCGGCTCACCGTCGAGCGCGAGACCTCCTCGCCCATCAGCGCCCGTGTCACCTTGCCCATCTTCCGCGTTGAGACTCCCTGCACGTACGCGCTGGTAATCGCCTCGTCGAGCTCCTCGCTGCGCCGCTTGTAGCGGCCCAGCACCGCTCCCGCCAGCTCCGCTGGCCCGGGTCCGGGGCACCGCCACCTCCAGGTGTCCCATGGACGTCAACAGGCCGCGCAGGTAGCTGCCGTTGCGCTGGTCCTTGCGCCCCACTGCCTGCTGCCAGCGCCCCGCCCCCACCAGGCCCCGAATCTCCTCCTCCAGCAGCATCTCCAGCGTCATCCGGATGGCTCCCCGGAAGAGGTCTCGCACGTCGGTGCGCACCTCCTCGTGCGAGGGCGGGGCAAAGTCTGTATCGTTCACGGCGGGGAACTCCTCGGCCTCCTCGCCAAAGGAGGACCGTCTCGGTTGGTTTCACCGAGGAGCTTCCCTCTTTCCCGCTCGTCCCTCCTCGCCATCTACACACTTATAGGGACACGACCGGTGCGTGACTTCGCCCGGCGCTCGACACTGCGAACGTCGCGTGTCGTCTGGCCGCCGCCTGCTCCGCTCACCCCGCGCTGCGCCTCCGGCCGGTCATGCCCACCCCTGGGCCGCGTGACGGCCCTCGGTCAGGGGCACGAGGGGCTCGTCTCCCTCCCGGGTGCTACACTCGATACGTTCGAGGTCCACCACAATGCCTGTCGCCAAGATGACCGACGCCTCTCCGCTGACGGACCCCAAAGGGGCGACCGCTCCCCACCTCAAGGGCATCTCGGGACGCGCGGGCACGACCCAGCCCCTCACCGAGCGGTCCTACAGAATCCTCAAGGAGCGGCTCGACAAGCAGGAACGGTTCTCCCCCGAGGAGCCCATCCAGAACGGAATCCCCAAGCTGGGCTTGCTGCTGGACCGCGCGAAGCTCCCAAGAGCCATTGGCGTGAAGATGGCGGACCTGACCGAGTCCTACAGCCAGCAGATGTGGGCGTTGGTCGAGGCCGCGCTCTCCGTCGAGCGGGACGAGGACGAGCCGTTCGGCCCGGAACTCGAGGGCGTGCTTGAGAAGAGCCGTGTCACCGCGCAGCGGTTCCAGGGGGCCCTGGATGAAATCGAACAGTGCTTCGCGCTTCTCCGCCAGGAGAGCTCCGAGGCCATCCGGAACGCGGCGGCGGCCATCTACGGCATGAACACCGACGACGACACCAAGTTCCAACTGATGAACGTGCTGTTCGACCGCTACGACGTCGCGTACAGCCACACCATCGAAGACGACGTGGTCACCGCCTATTTCTCCACACTCACGCCCCGACAGACCCTCCTCCCTCTGCTGAAGGGGTCGAATGTCTACAGGAACAAGAAGAACACCTTCGCCCATCTGCTAGCGGTTTCGACCAAGAAAAACAACTCCGATGAGCGCATGACCTGGGCAACGACTGCGGGGGGCACCACCATTGAAATGAAGTACCAGGTCCCTCCGAAGTTCGACACCAGCGTCTTCAGCGACCATGCGGGCTTCGTCTCCAGATTCTCATGCCAGGGGGCCCCGCCCCTCTTCGTCTATTATCACTCCCTGGAGCACGGGCATCAGCACACCAATACCCGGACCGCGTGGAACTATGGCTCCCATTCGAGCCTCAATTTGTTCAAGCAGGGCTCGGGGAAGTTCGACCCCGAGAAGTCCTCCAAGCTCGCCGTCCACGACCATCGTGAGGCCTTCCTTGGCAGCCTCTATCAGGAACTCGATTTCCTGCTCGGCATCGCCCGGAACGAGCAGGCCAATGTCCTGGTCGTCGTAGGAGAGTGCTCGCTCGCCATCCACGAGGGCATCCTCGAGAGCATCCTGTACCGCGTCCAGAACGATCTGGACATCAATGACATCCACCGTGTCTCCGCGGACTCGCTGAACGTGTATGGCGCGAGGACCCAGGCCCAGGGCTTCGACTTGAGGTTCGAGAACGCCAGCAAGTCCGAGTACAAGGGCGGGAAGCTTGTCGCTGGCATGGGCGTCCACGCCTTGACGGGGTACCTGCTTCTCAACACGAGCAACCCATCCCCCGGCATTGAAATCGAAGCCTCGTTGCTGACCCTCGTGGACGGCACCCGACAGAATCTGCTCACTTTGAAGTACGGGCCCCATGATGAATTGCACGCAATGACGCACCTCCTGAACGGCAAGGAGGACGCGCTCGCCGTGGAGTTGAGAAACAGCGGCTATGTGACGGTGGGTGGGGACTTGAACAACCTGACCCTCGGCACGGAGTTGGTAGAGACTTGCGACAGGGAGGGACGTCGCTTGAGCATGGGCAGCAACTCAACCTCCACGGAGATGTACGACAAAATCGTGATCCTCTGACTCGACTGTGGCCGAGCAAGCTGGTTGAGGATGGCCTCCGCGAAATCAGACCGACGACTCTCCCACGCTTCGTATGGGTCCTCTCCGGGGAGCAGGCAGATGCGGCAAGCTGCCAGCAGGGCGTCTCCGTTCCTCCCCCAACCCCCTTCCTGAGCAACTACCCCCGATTCGGGACTTGACCAGGTCAGAACACGTCGCGTCGATTTCGAACCCCGCGAGCACACCCAGCCCCAGCCTCGGATAGGTGAAGGTGGTCGTCGCGGTGACGTCGGCGTACGCGAGGAACGGATGCCAGGAGCCCTGGACTCCGAGCACCGCGGTGGCGCGCGCGAACCGGAACCTCGTCTCCACTCCCACCAGGCCCCCCAGTTCTCGGTCTCGATGGTGTCGAAGTCCGGCACGGGGCGGTCCACCGACACGAAAACAAACTCCGCGCCGGTCCCCATCCACAAGGGCAGGCTTCCACGCCGCGCGAAGAGCATCGCCGAAGTGCTCAGCGTACGCAGGCGGATGCGCTGTTCGCCGGTGTCGTCGAGGGTTGGCGCGGTCGCGGCCAATGACAATCGTGCGTCGAGATCGTGCACCAGCTCCACGCGAGCCCCGAGCGCCACCCCCCAATGCGACCTGGTCCTCGCCCGAGGAGGTCCGCACCGGTCCCCGTGCGCCGAACGAGAACCACGGCGTGGGGAACGACCTGCCGGCGAGCGAAAAGCGCCTCGAGCCGCCGAGGGGCTTCCGGGGAGCGGCGCTGCCAGGCCATTCGCCGGTGGTGTATGCGCCGGAGGGAGGGCGGGTGGTGGACATCGACGCAGTGGGCGCGTGCTACCGTCCGTGGATGGCAAACCACCTCGCCTGCATCGGAATCCACGCCAACGACCAGGCGACCTTCGGGCGCGTCATGGATTCCCTGCTGAAGAACACCACGAGCGCGGGCACGGCGGGTGACCACGAGTTGAAGGTGTGGTCCGACGCTTCGGGTGCGAGCTACAGCTTCGTCTTCAACCACGCGAGCAAAGTGGAGTGCTCCATCCCGAGCTTCCGGGCGGATTCGCGCCTGCGGGTCCGCGCCATCGGCTTCGCCTCCCACAAGAGCTGCCGCTTCTGCGACCCGCTGGAGGCCGAGATGGTGGACGCCGAAGGCCACGTCTTCTACCCCTTCGCCACGCAGCTCGATGACATCGCGCTGGTGCGCGAGCGCATCCAGACCGGCACGGAGCTGGAACTGGCGCCGTGTGCCTTCGCCGAGTCGCTGCAGGCCTGGCCGGACGAGGCGGCCTATCAGGCCTCGCGCAAGCCGGGGAAGGCGCCGCGGGTCTCGAAGGTCTTCGTGCCCAACCCCGCCGCGCTCCTGTCCAAGGGCGGCCCTCCTCCGCCCGTCGCGCCCCGGGTCCACTTCACCGGGCACGTGGAGGCCGCGGACGTGCGCACCAATGGCGTCACCGGCCATACGTTTCAGCACGCCCTCGTGAAGACCTACGGAGGCACCTACGACGTCCTCGCGGCGGCAGACGAAAAGACTCCTCTGCTGTGGCCCGGCAACATCGTGAGGGGGAATTTCTGGCTGGTGGCGCGCGTGACGGCCGGGCTGTGATGAGCCCGACCGAGAGAGAGGCCAGCACTGTCTGACAGGCGGGCGATGGTTGTCCCGCGCCGAGCCCGGCCGGGTGTAGCCCCAGGCGCCCTCCGCGTCCGGCGTGACGACCTCCAGCGCCCACGGCAAGGGCCGGCCTCCCCAGGGCGAAATCGATGTGCCTCCCCGGCAAGAAGGACAGGACGGGAGCGACGACGTCGTCGACCTGAGTCTTGCGCCGAGCGTCGTGAGGAACATGACGTATCGGCCTCGGCTCGTGTCGGGACGCGTGCGTGCCGTTCCTTCGGGACGGCGCGCGTCCCGGGTTCAGGCATTACAGTCCTCCGCGTCACCTGGAACAGGAGGCTGCAATGCGTTTCATGCGCCACGTGGTCGTCGCGGTGGGGCTGTTGGGGTGCGGAAGTTCAGCACTGGACCCGAACCCGCCCGACGAGGTGGGGCAGGGGACGCGGGGAATCGTGGGCGGCATCGAGGCCTGGCCCTACTCCTGGCCCTGGATCGTCAGCCTGCAATCCATCGGGTACCACTTCTGCGGTGGCAGTCTGGTTCGTGTGGGGAGCCAGGCCCGGACGGACATCGTCATCACCGCCGCGCATTGTGTCGCCGATGATCGCGTCCCCGAATTCCGGGTCGTCGCGGGGGTGCACGACGTCCGCGCACCGGGGGCGAGGCAAGTCACCACCCGGGTGGCGAAGATTGTCTATCATCCGGATTACGACCCGGAGACGTCGGAGAACGACATCGCCGTCCTCAAGCTCGAGACGCCCGTCGAGTTCGGAAGCGGGCCCTCGACGTCCTGTGGACGAACCTCCATTCCGCACCGCTCCTCGCGGTCATCTCGTCCCCCTGTCTGGGGTTGGCCGGTGGCCCAACCCGTCTGTCTGCCTTCATCCGGGCAGCAGGTCCCCGTCGGCGCAATCGCGTCCATCGCGGGCTGGGGGCTGACGAAAGAGGATGACTACGACACGTCCAGCATCCTGATGCAGGTGCGGGTTCCCATCGTCAGTGATGAGGCGCTGATCGCCGCCTACACCCAGGAGCGGATTCCCATTGCTCCCGCGCTGATGTTCGGCGCCGGGTATCCGGAAGGGGGCAGGGACTCGTGTCAGGGAGACAGTGGTGGCCCCCTGGTCCTACCCGAGCCGGATGGGGCCTATGTGCTTCACGGCCTCACGAGTTTCGGCCTGGGCTGCGGACGACCGGGACTTCCCGGAGTCTACACACGTGTCTCCCACTACCTCCCGTGGCTCCACGCGCGGATTCACGAGCTCAGCGGTGTCCAGTAAGAGCCCCACCTGCCAGCGTAGCGTGGCTGTCCTCGTCGACCAACCGGTCCTTGCCCCGTGGAGCATGCTCCTCGTTCGTCGTCACGGTCATATTCGCGGCTCACTTTCTCACTCCTGGTGAAGGTCTGGCCATGCACGCGGAGGTGTCCTTCAAAAAGCAGGCGGCATGACCAGACATGAGGACTGCCTTCGTAGAGCACTTGTCCACCCGCTCGGGTGCGACACAGGCCTCTCACGACAGGAGAAGAATCCGTGCGTGTCACATCCTCTCTCGCATGCATCACCCGCTGGCTCATCCTGGGGCTGAGTCTCTTCGGAGCGAACGCCTTCGCGGGCTACGTCTCCGCTCCGGATGGGTACGTCCTGCTCGGCATCGAAACGTCGAACCGCTACTACGTGGCGGGCGGGGCGCGCTTCTTCATCCCGCCCGCGCAGCACAGCCTCTACTCGGGCCGCTCGTTGGTGCCCCTGCCCCAGGCCACCATCGACTCGTATACCCAGGTGCCCATGGACGGCACGCTCTTCCGCCAGATTGGGACCAGCCCCATCTACGTCGTCGTCGGACAGCGACCCTGGTGGATTCCCAACCCCACGGAGCTGGATGTCTGGGATGATTGGAAGGTCGTCCACGACATCCCGAACAGCAACTGGTCCGACCCCTTCATCGATTTCACCTACGCCATGAGTCTCCTGGTCCAGGAGCGCACGACGAGTCAAATCTATCTGTGGGTTGCCGGTGCCAAGTACCTTCTCACCGACCCCGCGGACATCGCCTATTTCGGTGGCTACAGCAGCGTGAAGACGGTTCCGCTGGGCACGATGGCGAGCATCTCGAGCGAGCCGTGGTGCGGCGCGGTCCTGCGTGAGCGCTCCAGCTCCACCGTGTACGCGCTGGGATTCATCAGCAGCCTCTCCGGCCTGCGCAAGCACGTCACGACCCATCCGACGCACGGGGTGGTTCCGGATGGGGCGCTCTCGGCGTTCCCCACCATGTCCGTCAGCTCCTTGTCCTGTATCTGGTAGCACGTGCTCGCGGGAGGGCCTGTCGCATGGGCCCTCCCGCGGTCTGCTTGCGCGTACGGGTAGCCAGTGAGCCACACGAAAGCCCAGCCCTACGCCAACTCCCCCAGGAGGACAGTATTCCTCCTGGGAGAGCTCGAAGCATCGCGGAAGGCCATCTCCTCAACCAGGAGCGCCATCCACCCTCCGCGACCGTCTTCACAGGCCTGCCGCTACAGCCCGTAGTTCGACAGGTTCGGCGAATTCAGATGGCTGATCTTAGAGAGCGCGGTGGCGCTCGGAGCAGGCCAGCGCCACCCGCTGAACACGGCCGTCAGATTCGTGTTCGCCGCGAGGCTGGTCGCGACGATGAAGTTGTCCACCGTCTGCTGCGTGGTGCTGGCGTTGGGCTGGTTGTCCGCGTGCTTCCACACCAGCTTGATGAAGTCCCGGTCCGGGTGGGCGCTGGCAATCCGCATCACGAATGAGGCGAACAGGTCCGCTCCACCGTAGGGGCTGCCCGGGATGCCCAGGTCCTGGGCCAGGGTGTTCTGCCAGGTCAGGCTGGTGTTCGCCAGGTACGTGTCCACCAAATCGGAGACAGCCTGTTTGAGGGCGGGGAAGGTCATGCTCCCGAAGTTGGCGCCGTCCACGCCCGCGGCTTCCATGGAGTAGAAGCGCATGGCGACCGCGTACCCGGTGACGACGCTGCCACCGTTGCCCCTCTTCGAGCCGTCAGGGTTGGTGAGCTGGTCCTTGTAGGAGAGCTCCGATTCGAAGAGCCAGAAGTTGCGGCCCAGCTCATAGAAGACCGCCTGGTCGAAGGTGGGCCGGGGATACGTCGTCGGGTTGGCGAGCGAGTCGCGGACGCCCTTGTAGAGGGCCTCGTACGTCGCGTTGGACAGCTCGATGCCAGTGCTGCCCAGGCGCCCGCAGGCCGCGCCGCAGTTGGGCTCGATGACGGTGAAGGTGAGGCGGCTCTGGTAGTGGTTGGCGGTAGGGGGCGTGCGGCCCGTCGCTTCCACGTACCAGTCGTAGGCTGCATCCAGGACCTGGACAATCTTGGCCATCACCGCGGGGTTGTTGTCCGCGGCGGCCGAGGAGTTGTAGTGCCCATTGGCCCGCGGGGTCTGGATGGCGACCTTGCGGCCGGGCCACGGGTAGAAGGTGCCGCTGGCGCGCGTCGCCCCAGAGGTATTGGGCAGGTGCATGGAGACGTAGTGGAGCGTCTCGGACTGGGTGGCGGGCGGGCTCAGGAAATACGACTGCGAGCCAAGGTTCGTCGTCGCGGGGGAGGTGCGAGGCTTGCGGCAGCGCCACAGGGACGAGGCGTTGGTGCCCTGGGGGGCGCCGGTCACCTTCGCTTCGTAGCCGCTGCCCACATAGTTCGAGCAGTAGCCGCCCAGGTCGGGCCCGTTCACCACCGTGGTGGTGGTGCTCTGAACCCAGCACGACCAGGTGTACGCGTCGTTCGCGTTCGCCACCCGCGCCTGGGAGTTGGCGTCGCGCATCGTGCAGGCGGTCTGCATCACCAGCGCCGACTCGTTGAGGGAGGCGCGGCACATCCACTTGCTCGCCGCTCCCGGGCCCGTCTGCGGGCCATCGAGGAAGGGCGTCGCGGTCGGATGTCTGTCGAGGCAGGCGGCCTCGAGGTTCGGGCTGCCGACGCGCGTCCCCGCGGCGACGGCGGGGTTGTAGCAGCCCCACGTGTACGCGTCGTTGACGTTGCTGGCGCGGGCAAAGGAACTGGCGCCGTTCCGAATCTGGCAGGCGGTGTTCATGATGAGGGACTGGTCGGCGTAGCCCGACTTGCGGCAGACCCAGTTGTACGAGGCATAGGAGCCAACCTGGGGGCCGTTCAGGGTGGGGTAGTAGCCCGAGCCCACCTTCTGCGTGCAATAGCCATTCAGGTCGGGATCCACCACCCTCGTCTCGGGCACGGAGGTCGTCCGGAAGCAGCCCCACGTGAAGGCGTCATTGGCGTTGGTGGCGCGTCCCTCGACACCCGAGCCGAAGTTCTTGTTGCACGCGACGTTCATGTCCAGCGTGTAGGTCTGGGGCTTGCGGCAGACCCAGTTGTACGCCGCATTCGTCGCGACCTGCGGGCCCTTGAGATGGGGCTCGAAGCCGCTGCCCTTCGTCGCGCAGTAGCCCCACAGGTCCGGCCCTCCTACGTTGTTGTCGCCCGGCCTGCGAAAACACTCCCACGAGAACGCGTCGTCGGAGGCGCGGGCCCGCGCCTCCGCTCCGGCGCCGTTGCTCATGGTGCACGCGGTGGCCATGTTCACGGCGCCGCCATCGTCGAACGACGGGTCCGAGGCGACGGTGTAGACGGTGTGCGCCTGGCCGTTCCGGTCCTGCAACGGAAGCTGGAAGCTGAAGCCCCGGTTGCCGGAGATGCCCGCCGCCTGCGCGGCGGCGCTGTACTCGTTGGCCTGCACGGTGCCCAGGAGCGGCCCGGTGGGGCCGTCCAGGTAGAAGCGCACCTCGGCGGAGCCCGACGGGACGTTGGGGGCATAGGCCCAACCCCTCACGTACCCATCCGATGAAATGGTTTGCACGGCCCCCATGGGCGCCGCTGCCAGCGCGGCCCCCGGCAGGAGCGTCAGCCCCGCGAACAGCGTCCCCAAACCCAACCGCACGCGCAGCCTGGCAGGGACGCCCCGCAATGCGGGCGCCCGCCTCGTCTCGACTTGCTTCGTCATGATGGAACTTCCCCCTCTGATGAACACCCGGAACGACTGTCCCGGGTGTTGTTCCATCTGACACTGTGGGATGTGTTGAGTCTAGAATTTCACAGGGAGTGTGAAATGGAGGAGACCTGCTCGGTTGGGGCATTCGTGACTGGGGGCGCGACCTGCGAGGTCGGCCCGGACCGCCGGAATCAGCGGCGCCCCCGCGAGACGTGTCCCAGGCTCAGGGGACCGCGGCGTCTGTGAGGACGTACCCCACCGAGCCATTGCAGGTGGTGGTGGCGTAGCAGCCCACACGAATCTCCGACTCGCCGGCGCCTGTATCCGGCACGGCGTAGGTGAAGTTGGAGAGGCTCCCTCCGCACGCATCATCGTTGAAGGCGACCTGGGTGCTCGGGGTGGTGGGGCCGAAGAGGCGCACGAGGGTGTCGCCGACGCCGGATGCACCCGCGACGCCGCACGTGCCGAGCTGGAGGCGCTGGCCCGGGCGCAGGTAGATGCTCCGGTTGAAGGTGTTGACGGTGGCGTTCTGCGTCTTGGTGGCGGTGAAGTTGAACGCGCCGGCGATGGTATAGGCCGCCGTTCCGTTGCAGGGGTTGTTGGCGAAGCAGCCGACGCGGACCTGGTAGGTGCCCGTCGTAAGCGCCGTGAAAGTAATCTTGGAGAGCAGGCCGCAGCTGTCATCGTTCTGGGCGACCTGGGTGCCGCCAGGCCCGAACAGCTTCATGTTCGTGTCGCCGACGGCCGAGGCGCCCGCCACGCCGCACGTCCCCACGGTGAGCGTCTCCCCCGCGCGCAGGTAGATGGCCTGGTTCGCCGTGTTGACGGTGGCGTTGTTGGTTCCGCTGACCCTGAAGGGCAGGGTGTTGCCACGCGTCCCCGCGTACGGAACGGGGCACGACGTCGCCCGGGCACAGGGATAGGCCGCGTTGGCGTCGTTGGCGCGCCGGTACTCACCGCCGGAGCGGGTGGCGAGCGCGGAGAAGAGCTGGTCGTCGCAAATCCAGGGGGCGGCGGTGGTGCAGGCCGCCGCGGCGGATGCGAGCGAGTCGAACTGTCCGGGCCACAGCTCCAGGTCGGTGGAGGACACCCAGTAGGAGGTGCTTGTCTTCACCAGGCTGGCATTGGCCTTCGTGTAGACCTTCCCATGCCAGCTCGCCAGGTTCCCCACCGTCCCGTTGGGACCCGAGCACTCGCCGGTGCTCGAGTTCTCCTCGCCGTCCGTGGCGATGTAGAGATTCGTCGTGAAGCCCGGGTCCTGCGTGGACAGGTTGTCGATGGCCCAGCACATCGCATCCGCCAGCGGCGTCACGCCCGAGCAGCCCTCGGCCGGCAGGGCTTCGATGGCGGCCTTGGCCGTGGCGTAGTCCACATAGTTCACGGTGTGCTTGGTGACGACCGTGCCCGCGAAGCTCCAGACGGCGACGTGCGTGCGGTCCAAATCGTTGGGGTCGAAGAGTCTGTCCAGCTCCAACAGGGCCTGCTTCCGGGAGTCATAGCACCGGGAGTTGCCCGTGCTGGCGCGGACCGTGGTCAGCGAGCCTGAGCGGTCCATCAGGACCAGTCCATAGCGGTTGGGCCCCAATCCCTGGACCTCCGGGCCCGCGAAGGAATGCTCCGCCTGGATGAGCCTCGTGGGCGTCCGGGGACCGTCGCGGCTCACGTCGTCATTCACGCGCGGGTCCGCCACGAGCGAAATAGCCTGTCGAGACTCTTCAGGGAGGGGAGTCGAGGACTGCTCGGTCCCCAGGTCAGGCCCACAGGCGATGAACGCCGGCATCACCAGGGCACACCACAACATCTGCTTGAGAGTGCGATTCACGCGGGCTCCAATGGACGGGGTTGCTGGCAGATGAATCGTCCGACGCCCTGAAAGAGGGACATTTCATTTCAGGCGGCTGCTATTTGGGCCCGCGCGGAGAAATACAGTCGAGACGGGTTCCGCGCTTCCGGGCGCGATTCACGAAGCGCTTGAGCAGGCTTCTCACCGTCTTGGGTGACAGTGACAACTCCTTGCCCACTTCCGTGTGGCTGCGTCCCTCCACGAAGTGGAGGATGGCGACCGTCATGGTCCGGGGTGACTCGCCACGGGTGAGCATGGCGAGGTCCCTGGCCGCCTCGACGCGCTCCAGGTTGCCGGAATGCGAGGGCTCCATGTCCGGGTCGGGAGCAGGGGACAGGAGATGGGATGGGCCATGGCGTGCCCGCCGGAATCGTCGGCGCAGCCGGTCAATGGCCAGACACGTCGTCACTTCGTACAGCAGGGATGGTGTCTCGCGTGGAGAGGCCGCCAGCCGCTCCTGTCGTGAGACGAGCGCGACGAAGACGTCCTGTGCCACGTCGCGCGCCTCGTCCGCGTCGCGCAGGAGGAAGAAGGCCCGACGGTAGATGGTGGCGCCGTGGCGCTGGTACAGCGCCAGGAGGTCGGGTGGCACTCCGCTGGCCACGGTCCGGGTGGAGGGCTGTAAGCCCTTGCGCTGGATGGCCATGTCTTTCCCCCCCGGACACGATGGACGGATGCCAGACACGTAAGGGTTTCCCCTCGGGTCGGGTGGCCCATGTGAAAGGACTGGCGCGGTGGCGTCTTGCGACGCATGTCCGCCCAAGGGCGAACGCGGAGGTGCCGGAGTCTTCGTTCCTTGCTTGATATCCCGGGGTGGGGAGCCGTCAGTCGCGGTGAGGCAAGGTGGCCTTGCCCGGACGACACAAGCGCCGGGAGAGCGGGAAGGGAGGTCTCGCCCCGCCGGGAGCCCGGCCTGTCATTGCACGCGCGAAGGACACGGACGCATGTCCGCCTTCGTGTTCAGCGTGCGTCGACGCCAGGCAATTCCCACCACCAGAGTCCCGTGCCTTGCGCCGGCCCGGCCTGCTCGGTCCGGGTGTCGACCCGGTGGAGCTGGGACGTGAAGGAGGCCTTGTCGCCGAAGGCACGGAAGCGCAGCGTGGTGAGACCCCAGTCCAGATTGGACCGCACGCAGAGCCCGATGTTGTCGATGGAGTGTGCCAACTCGCGAGAGGCCACTGGCCTGATGCTGTCACGCCGCCTCAGGTAGAGCTCCATCAGCTGATTGTGGACGGTGACAATCTTCTCGGCGGCCTCATCCGGAGAGAGGGCCGCCTTGGTGGCGAGCGCCTCCACGGTGTTGACCATCGCGCCCTTCTCGACTTCCTTGCGACGCTGGTGAGTGAGCGGCGCGTCGAATCGCTCGTGACGGTCCTTCGCGCGGCGGTGCGGTTCAGTGACCGGGGCCTTCATCTGAGCTGCCAGCGAAAGCTCGATGCCCAAGCCATGGAGCGGTTGAGAGCCGCCACCTCCCTCTACGTACGTGTCGACTGAGCGCCAATGCGCAACACGCCAGGCCCAGGTCGAACTCCAGGCCCTCGGTGGTTTCATGTTGGCGCGGCTGGTGCCTGGCTCGTACGGGGGGGCGGCTCACTGCATGTCAGTGACGATCAGCGCCTCGCACGTGGTCGGCTCGATGTAGGAGTAGGTCGTGTCGATGGTGCAGATGGCTCCGCCGAAGGTGGAGAAGCGGACCTGCGCCGAGCAGCTTCCGCCGACGTCGCTGACCTCTATCTGCCAGAGGCAGGTCTTCGCGTTGGCCGGATTGAACGGGTCGACCGTCCAGTAGTACTGGTGGATCGCCGGCGACCCCGGGAAGGGAGCGGCGGAGTTGATCTGGAACCCGCCAAAGGTGAAATGGGGGACGGGGGGATAGTGCGTGAGCATGCCGCCAAAGCTACCCGTGATGGACCCGAGGCCCAGGTAGAGGTTGGCGTAGGTCTGGTTGAAGACGTAGATGCGCTCCGCCGCGGGAACGCTTCACGTTCCTCGTCATGGACCTCTCCTCTGTTGATAGTGCCGGGGCGACGCCAATGATTCACACACATCGCCAGTGCGTGTCCACCCGCTCCCTCCCAAGCGACAGCGTTCGGGAGCGGGTTGTACTCCGATGAAGGCGACCCCATGGCGAGCGGCTGCGGGATCCAGCATCCGGCGATGGGCTCAGTAGCCTACGTGCAGCCGACCTTTGGGCAGTGCCTTTTCGAGGCGCTTCACCTCCGGTGTGGGAATCGCATCCAGGCCCAGCTTGAACTGCTTGAGGCGTGCGAGCGGAGCGAGGTTCGCGGGCAGCCTGGTCAGCTCGCCTTGCAGGAATCCGGAATGCGTCAACTTGGGGAGCCGGCCCATCCCGTTCACCAGCGCTTGCTGCTTCGCCGGACTCATCTTGAAGAAGCGCCACCACCAGAGCTTCTTGAGCTTCGGCAGTCGCGTCAGCACCTCGGGAAAGCCCTGCAGCGCCGTGGCGTCGAGGTACAGCTCCTCCAAGGACTCCAACTCGCCGAACGACTCCGGGAGCTGGGCGAGCCTGTCGCAGTACCGCAGGCTCAGTGTCTTGAGCGCGGGGAGCCGGCACAGCTCCACGGGCAGGGAGGTCACCGGCACGCGCTCCAGACTGAGGGAGCGCAGCGCGCGCAGCTCACCGATGCGCGGTGAAATCGCCTCGATGGGATTGGAGTCCAGCGTGAGGCCCTCCAGTCCCGTGAGGGAGAAGACCTCGTCCGGAATGGCCTTCAGCTTCTTGAGCCCGAGCCCGAGCCGAGGCGCTTTCGCCCCCGCCTCAATCTTCTCCCTCGCCGCGGTAATCGCCTTCTCCACCGGGCCGAGCCGCGTGTCCGCCAGCACGGGCTTTCCCGCCCGCAGCTTCTCGCGAAGACCTTTTCGGTCCAGCGTCGAATCGATGACGCCGTCCTCGTCCTCTTCCTCGACCGTATAGGCTCCTCGCAGCAGCGCCTCATGCGGCTCCAGCCGCTGGCGAGGTTTGTTCGAGGCGGTGAGTTTGCTCCCCACGAGCACGTCCACATCGAGCGCGCCCGCCACCTGGATGTGGTGATGCTCCTCGATGAGCGCCCGCGCCTTCAACCCGCCGCCGACACAGAAGACGTCATCGCCTGACGAGTCTCCAACAAGGACGCCTCGAATCCTGACATCCCCCGCGATGAACATGGCGGAGACCGTCGCCACGTTCTCCACCTCCAGGTCTCCCAGCACGACAAGAAGCGTGTGGTCGGCCGAGTGTCCGTCCTCGAGAAGTCCCTTCAGCCTGACGCTTCCGGAGACGACGAGCGGCCGGGGGCCGACGACGAGCGAGTCCGCCTTCAGGTCCCCTTCGTGGAACAGGACACCCTTGGCGGTGATGCCCTTCCACCAGGAGGACAGCGTCTTTCTCCACGCGGGCGTCGCCGCCGACTCCACGCGGGACCAGGCATCCCGCGCGGAAACCTCACGCCCCCAGCTCTTCACCGCTCCCTGCTTCGCCGCCATCGTCCAGATGCTCCCCGCCGAGATGATTGACCGTGCGGAGCATCAGGTCATGGACAACGGCGGCCTTCAACTCCGCACGACCCCGTGGCACGCGGGTCCAACCTTCCCATGGGGCCTGGCAGCGCCCCATGTTCGACCTGACCGGCCTCCCGGAACGTCTCCTGATGCAAGATTGCTCCTGCCCTGGAGGGGCGCCCGCCGGATGCGCCATGGGATGACTAGCGGATGACTCCCTGGGCATCGTAGATGGTCTTGGTGGTGGAGCCAGTGCTGAGCACGACTTCGTCCCCGGCGAGTCCGTCGATGTTGGCGATCAGCTGCAGGGTCCAGAATCCGGCGACGGGGTAGTCCCGCGTGGAGCGGCTGGCGTCCCGGACAATCTTCACCGTGGAGACGTTGTTGATGATCAACTCGGCGCCCGGCTGTCCGTTCGTGTCGGCGACTCCCATCAACGCCCAGGTGCCGCTGGAGATGGCATAGTCACGGGTCGCTGCAGCCTTGTGCTCGATGATTCGGATGGCGCCGCCCGTGTTGATGGGCAGCTCGGTCGCCCCATCACCGGTCAGGTCATGAAAGCCAAGCGGCGTCCACGCGCCCCCGGAGATGGCGTAGTCGCGCGTCGCCGCGGTCCGGTGGGTGATGACCCGGACGAAGCTCCCCGCGTTGACGGCCAGCTCCTGCCCTGCCGCTCCGTCCATGTTGCTGAATCCGATGGGAGCCCAGGCACCCCCGGAGATGGGGTAGTCGCGCGTCGCCGCGGTCCGGTGGGTGATGACCCGGATGAGGTTTCCCGCGTTGAAGGCCAGCTCCGCGCCCGCCGTGCCATCCATGTCCGTCGCCTGAAGGAACGTCCAGGCGCCCGTCGAGATGGGGTAGGTGCGATTGGCGCCATTCGTCTGCTGAACCTCGATGTAGCTCAGGTTGTTGTAGACGGACTCCAGCGTGCCATCTCCGTTCAGGTCCCACGCTCCCATGAAGGTGCCCGCCGCATACACGGGGCTTGCGCTCAGGGTGAACAGCAGGAGCGTCGCCTGGACGAAGGAACTGCCTGAAACCGATGCACTCTTCCGGGACATTGTGCGCCTCGCGGTCCTGATAGTATTTGCAGGCAGGACTACCAGGAAATATCCCCAATTCGCACTGGGCGTGTAAATGACCTGGCTGGTTTCCAATCGCGGTGGCCCTACTTGAGGGCGGAAGTCGGAGGCGCGGCGCGGCCAATGCACCGCGCCAACCCTGTAACGCGTTCGGCCATGGGTTGGCGATATCGCTTGTTTAAGGATTGCGCTGTTTTCATGTTTTACTTCGTCTCTGTCTCTTTCGTGCTCCCGGAGGACACGATGCGAAGAACAGACTCGAAGCGGGCATTCTTGGTCGGGCTCATGGTGACGTTGGCGGCAGGTGTGTCCCTCCCGGGATGTGAAAGCCCGCGAGGGCTGGGGGAGGCCCACGAGGAGCTGGGGCTGGAGGAATCGCTGAGCACGGATGGAGGGGGCGCCAGTGGCTACGTCGCACCTCCCGAGCTCACCAACCCCCTGTACCTGCCTCCGAATCAAATCTCGGCGGCGCAGAACATCTGCGGCGCGGGGGCGCACTTCGCCGAGCTCGGTGCCTGCACGACTCCCGTGGGGAACTCGTTCTCCATCAGCGGCAAGGAGTGCAAGGTGAAGCAGGCGTCTCAGGTCCGCTACAACGGGCTCCCGCATTGCTGCACCACCTGCGAGGTCAACGCCAACACCGCGTTCAACAACTTCATGGGGCTGGGCGGCGCGACGGGGATTCAGATTGCGCCCATCACCCAGGCCGGCTGTGACACGCCCGGCACCTTCACCGGGGTCAACAATCCCCTGGGTGTCTATGCCACCATCGCCGCCGCCGCGGGCATGGCTCCGAACTCTTGCGACGCGGACCCCTCCAAGCTCAAGGACCGTCCCGGGTTCATCGAGTTCACGGAGGACTCCGGAGTGCTGAACGAGGGGAGCTCGCGGGCGACCTTTGGATTCTTCATCCAGTCGGTTCAGAACGGGCAGACCGTGACGTACTTCACGCTCTTCAGCTACGACAAGACGAGCACTGGGAACTGCGCCACCGAGCTCTTCCTCTTCGGACCCGTGGTGCCCGGACAGTCGCCTCCGCTGGTGATGGGACTGGCCATCGACAAGAACGGGAACCTCCTGGCGGAGGTGCCGCCCGACATCGCGGACGTCAGCAACTACCTCGGAGGGGACCCGGAGCCCGTCAAGCCAGGGGTGAGTCCCAATCAGGGCTGCCGTGCCTGTCACACCAATGCCAACTCGGGCCCCAACCAGACGCAGCCGTTCCCCTGGAATCCACGGCCGCGCCCGAATCCCGACGGCGGTGGGGGCGACGACCCGTGCGCTCCGCCTGACGCGGGGCCTCCGGATGCCGGTCCTCGTGACGCGGGACCTGCCGACGCCGGGCCTCCGGATGCGGGCCCTCGTGACGCGGGACCTGTCGACGCGGGGCCTCCAGATGCGGGCCCTCGTGACGCGGGGCCTGTCGACGCGGGGAGTCCCAATCAGAGCTGCCATGCGTGCCATGGCATGGCCAACCCGGGCCCCACTCCAACGCACCCGGTCCCCTAGACTCCCCGAGTCATCTCAACAGCGCCTCGAGCGACAACGGTCCCTGGGTGGTCTCCTCCTGGGCTCCAGCCAGGGACCGATAGAGCGGGGGCAGTGCTCTTCGAGGCATGAGTCGCGGCCTGACCGTGCGCAGTCGCTCCAGCAGCCGAGACCATCCGGGTGCCTCGCGCTCCGCATCCGCCTTCCGTGCGAGCGCCCGGAGTGCCTTGAGGTCCAGGGGCGCCAAAGGCGAGAGATGACAGAAGTCATCCAGACGCCGCGCCAGCTCCAGCACCGCCGCGCCCGGGGGCGGCGGTCCCTCTCCCAGCACCCACCGCGCGATGGGAAGCGCCTCGGCTGGCGTAATGGGAACAGGCGCATGAAGCCGGGAGAGCTCGCTCGCGAGCTTCGCGCGCACGTCCTCCACGGTCCGCGCGAGCGCGAGACGCGTCTCCGTGGCGGGCGCCCGCTGGAGCAATGTCTCTGCTCGCGACAATGCGCCCACGGACTCCAGGGTGAGTCCCACCCTCAGCGTACGAAGCTCCACGAGGGCATCGCGAAGTCTGGGCAACATGGCGACGAGGACCCTCGCATCGCCCCCGGTCGCGAATGCCGCTGCATCCACGACGGTGATCGGCGTGTCCTCGCCCATCACCGGCCCCAGGACCCGGATGAGCTCGTCCGCGATGCGCGGGTCGACCTCTGCCTCCACATCGACCACGGCTTCGAGGCGCGTGGCGAGGCCGCGCAACGCCGCGGGACCGGCGCCACGCGGGAGCGCCCGGAGCGCCTGCAAGAGTTCCTGTCTCGCCGCTTCGACCAACGGACCTCCCAAGCTCGACACCTTCCGCCGACACGAAAATACGGCCTGTTCACCGCGCTTCCCTGGGTGTGTGGCCTTCACACCGGCTGACACAACTCCAGGTCGCGCACCCGCGTCCTTCCTCGGGTGCACGGCCCGTACTGGGTCACCGAGCCGTGCACCTCGGCCAACGCGAGCGCCTTCAGCGGGTGCACGGCCTTCACCCCACGGACTTCACGCCTGCTTCTGGCCGTGCTCCACGCCGTTGCTCTGCTGCGGCTTCGAAGGACGCTGCGGCGCCTGCGGCATGGCCCCGTTCTGGAGCACCCGCGCCATCAGCGCACCCAGCAGCCCTTGCC
>NZ_JABXEM010000136.1:0-29198 GCF_013372595.1 Myxococcus sp. AM011 | reverse complement strand
GTGGACGGGGTGGGCCAGCGCGCTCACCGGCTAGGGGTGGAGCATCCTGGCGGAGCCGATTTCAATAATCGGTTCAGAACGAAGGAGTCGAACCTTCAACCTCAAGATTACAAGTCTTGTGCTCTCCCATTGAGCTAGTTCTGAGAAGTCCCTGGTAGGGGCTACTCAAATGGCTTTCAAGGCGGCCGGCCTGACGCAACCGATGTGAGGGAGACACCGCGGACGATGGACCCGGGAACACCCTGTCCGGCACGGGAGCGCAGAGCGCCCACGTCCAGACTCGGGAGCCCAGGGACAGACCCGTGACACCTCTAGAGATGCGTCGGGGGCGAGGGACGCCACCGTGACGCGGAGGCTGACAATCATGTCGAAGGCCGTGCTGGGCTGGGTGCTTCTTGCCTTGTTGCTGGGGTGTGCGAGTGGTCCGGAGGTAGCGCGAGGGAGGGGTCCTCCGGAGGTGCCGGATGCGGATGCCTCCTACGTCGAGCCCTCACCAGCGGAGCCGACGGAAGGGAGGGCAGGTGCTTTCCTTCCCGTGGATTGGGAGCAGCAGGTTCGAGGTGTCGCGGTGGATCCTCTCGAAGGAGCCATTGCCACCCGACCGGTGCGGCGTGCGCCTGGCGGGGGGACGTTCCGACGTCCGCCGCTGCTGAACCCTCGTCCCACGCCTCTTCAGGTCCAGGTCCGGGCGCGAAGAACCGTGGATGCCTCACTTGTGCTCCAGGCACGGCAGCTCTATCTCCAGCGACTCAAGGAGGCGCAGGCCACGTATCCGAACAGCGCGGGATACGAGAACCACCACCTCATCCCCATGTATCTGGGGGGAGCGAAGGACGGTCAGACGTACCGACTGCCCACCGCGTACCACAAGGCCATCACCCGGGCGTTCCGGGAGGAGTGGCAGTATGGTCAGGGGCGGAGGCCGGACCCACAGGCCCTGACGGACATCCTGGTGCGCGTCTACTCCAGGTATCCGGTTCCTCAACTCATCGGAATCTCTCCCTAGAAGATGCGCGAGACCATCGAGTTCAGGATTGCGGAAGAGCGGGCCCAGCGGTTCCTGGAGCCAGGGCTCGGGACGCTGGTGAACGAGACGTTGAGGAAGGTGGTGCTGCCGCGCGAGGACCCTCGCGTACAGGAGATTGGCGCCATCGAGCGGAAGCTCCGCGAGCAGGGCAGCCTCTTCTTCACCTACTGGAACATCGAGCGCCGCTACTCAGCCACGGAGCTCAAGTCGGCGGAGCTGCTGAACCTCATCATTCGCACGTCGTTCGAGCCGACGGGGGCCATGTGCGGCACCGGCTATGACGAGTCCGTGGCCTGCGAGTATTGCGGTGCCGGTGCGCGGCAGACGACCGCGCTCATCCTCGACACGCGACGCATCGCCAAGAGCAAGGACATCGCGCAGACGCTCGCGGGAGAGGTGGTGGTCTCCTCGAGATTCGTGGAGACATTCCAGAAGGCGGGACTTCGAGGCGCGGAGTTCCGTCCGGTGATGCATGGGGGAGGCAAGGAGCTGCGAGCCTCGGATTGGTATCAACCCGTCGTGACCTCGAAGCCGCTGCGGCTGGCTGCGAAGATGTTGGCGGGAAACAACCCCTTCGACCTCGACGAGCGTGGCGAGCACCGGTGCCCGAAGGGCCATGTCGCTGGACTCAATCAGCTCTCCGAATTGTATGTGGAGCGAGCCAGTCATGATGGCTCCGACCTCTTCATTACAGACAAGCTCTTCGGGGACAGGCGGGGCGAGCTTCGCCCTGAGCCTCGATGGCTCATCTCCCCACGACTGCGAGACGTGCTGACAGCGATGAACGCGAAGGGCCACGCTCTGGAGATGGCTCACGTCGTTTGAGGCGAGGGACCTCGCGGTGCACCCTCGCCCCGAACGTCGATGGTGGCTACTCCGCCGCGCCCGGAGGCACGGACAGCAGTGGCAGGGGCACGGAGGCCGTCTGTGATTGCGCCTGGGGCTCGACGGACGGCTCGGGCTCCGTGGGCTCGGCGGGCTGCATCGGCTGGCAGCTCGGAGGCTCGCTCTTCGTGTCCGCTCCGTTGGCCGTGGTCTGCTTCGCGGCGCTCTTGGAGGGCAGCGCGCACATGGTGCTCGTCGGCGTCGCCACGATGGGCTTCGCCACTCGAGGATTGCTCCGCTTCGCGGCATCTCCCCGGGCCCGCGAGTCGCCTCGCGAGTTGGAGTCGCTGCGCGTGTCAGCCTTGCCTTCGCTCGTGGAAGTCGACGTGGCCGTCGCCATCGCGGACGGAGTCGGCCGCTTCGCCGCTTCGCCGAGTGCGTTCGCCAGCCGCCCGTTGCTCTCGTGCATCTGGTCCCGCGCCTTGTCCAGACTGGCCTGAGCGTGCTCGCGCTGCGCGTCCATGCTGCTCTGGAGCCGCTCGCGCTCCTTCACCAGCGCCGACTGGGCCTCGTCACGCTGCGCATCCAGCTTCGTCCGGTACGACTCGCGCTCCTGCTCCTGATTCGCGCGCAGGCTGTCGCGCTCCTTGGAGACCTCACTCAGGCGCTGCTCCAACTCCTTCTTCTCCGTCGAGAGCATCTTCTCCGTGGTGACCATGCACGCCTCGAGCACCTTCTCGTCCGGCTCACGCGTCGGCAGGGGCTCACCGCGATTCCAGGCCACCATCGCGCTGCTCTGCCAGCGGTAGTCCGCGTGCATCACGCACTCCTGCACCAGCCGCGTGAGACGGTCCTCTGACCACTCCGGCTTCGGTCGGGCGCAGGGACCCACTTCTTCCTTGAAGCTGGAGGGGAAGGTGCGGACCTGCTTCACCCAGCAACCGTCCCGCTGCTCCACCTTCACTGACGCGCACCCACTGACCGCCACCGCGAGCACCACCGCAGCCACATGCTTCATGACGCCCCCGCCTTCCATCCCGCCCGCCGGCCCGTACTCGCAAGCACGGTAGGAACGATGGAAGGCCCCGCCCATGCGGCCGAGCCCCTCCGCGCATGGCGCCTGTTCTCGGCTCAACGCACTCGGGCAGGCGAGCGAGCATGCCTCGACCCACCCCGTGTGCGCCGCTCAACGCTCGCACCCTCCGAGGGGAGTGGGCGGCCAGGCATGCGCTCCACCGCCACCCAGTCTCAGCGAATCAAAGCCCCCGTGTGCACCAGCAGCTCAGGTCCACCCGGAGCCCCATGTCCCGGGATGACGATGCGAGCCTCGGGGAAGCGCTCCTTCGTGCGCTCCAGGCTCGCGGGCCAGGCCGCGAGGTCCGCGTCCTCCACGTTGCCCAGGTCCTTCGCCTCACCATCCTTCACGAAGCAGCCACCGAACAGCACGCCGCTGCCCCGATGCCACACCACGATGTTGTCCGGCGCGTGGCCCGCACCGGGGAAGAACAGCTCCACGGGCCCCAGCGTCCGTTCCCCCGAGAAGGTCTCCGTGGGCGCGGGCCGTCCACGCTCCGTCGAGAGCTTCACGGTGTCTTCCAACCCGTACACCGGGATGTTCCGAGCCACGAAGACAGGGATGCCCGCCGTCCGGTCGCCGTGGAAATGCGTCGCCACGGCAGCGCGCACAGGCTTGCCCAGCGTGTCTTTCGCCCACGCCACCAGGTGCTCCGCCTGTGAGGGATTCCAGCCCGTGTCGACGAGCAGCGACTCCGCGCCGTCCTCGACGACCAGCCCGTTCGCCGGATAGCTGTCGAAGTCAGGGCCCGACAGCGTCGTGTGGACCCAGACCCCCGGGGCGATGCGGCGCACGGTGACATCAGGCGCCAGCGTGTACTCACTCGGGCCCGTGTCCGAGGCGGCCGCCGTGGAGGGAGGCCGCTCGGGCGTCGAGGTGCACGCCGGAGCGAGCATCAGCATGGGGGCGAGAACGAGGGCTCGGAGGGTGTGCGAGGCCATGAAGGAGGCTCCTGAAGCAGTGCGGTAGAAGGTGCGGCTCACTAAGCCCCGTCGCCAGGAATGGCCGTGCACTGGCCCGTGACAATCTGGGGGCGCTCATCCACCCATTGCCAGACGCGGCTGTAGCGAAGCCTGGCTTCGAACGGAGTGCCGCCGTGGGTTCCCGCGACCGACGCGCTGACGATGACCACCGCGCCCGCGGAGAGGTATCGGATGATGGGCTCCGATACCTCCAGTCGCGTGAAGCGCAGGACGCCAGAGCGGTGCGCCGCCAGGTCCATCTCCTTGTTGAACACCTGTCCGGTGTGGTTGACGAAGACGAGGTCGTCGGAAATGAGCGCGTCGAGCGCGGCGACGTCACCCCGGAGCATCGCCTGCCGCAGCGACTCCTCTGCGGCGAGGAGGTCTTCTTCCGTCATCATCCGTGGTGCTCCCTTGTCTCCATGCCAGGCATGGTGGAGTCTGTAGCGTCGCGAGTCTGCCTCAGCCACCTACGCGGGGTGTGCCCCTTTCGAAGCGACGACGCTACCCCCGCTCCACGTCCCACCAGCCGAACCACATCGTCCGCTCCTCGGTGAGCTGTACCCAGCCCGGGGCATGCACGTAGTCGCGCGGCTGCATCCCCGCCTCCACGACGGCGCGAGCCGTGTCCTCGAAGGAATACAGATGCAGCGTCACCGCCGGGCCCGCCGTCTGCACCTGGCGCGTGGAGGCCTCGTGTCCCTCGAAACCGGGCCGCTGCTCCAGCACCGTGAACAACATCCGCCCACCGGGGGCCAGCGTCGCGGCGAGGTGGCTCAGCACTCGCGGCAGGTCCTCGCAGAAGTCGAGGCAGCCGATGGCCAGCACCACCTGGAAGCGCCCCCACTCCTCGGGAAAGGGGCGGTGGTAGCTGTGCACGTGCCACGCGCCCTCGGGCCGCGCCTGTCGCGCCAGCTCCAACATCTCCGGGGACAGGTCGACTCCCACCACATCGATGGACGCATCCAGGCCCCGCGTGTGGAGCCCCGGACCGCACCCCACGTCGAGCACCCGACACCCTGGCGTCACCGCTTCCGTGAGGAAGCGCTCCACGCGGCCCTCATACCGATGAAGCACGGGGAAGAGCGCCTCGTATGCCGAGGCAATCTCTCCGTACACCTGCTTCACGTCCTCTTCCTGCGCATCCCGCGACATGGCGCCGCAGCCTATGCACGAGCAGGGCCCGGATGGCGTGGAACACACGCGGACACTCCGTGTGGAGAGCGTCACGCGATGAACGCGGACCCCTCCACCGCCGCGTCATCCTGGTCTCGGCGCGCCACAGCCTGGGCAGAACTTCGCACCGTCGGCCTGTCTCCAGGGTGTGTCCGGGATGCAACAGGGCCTCGCCAGTACGACGAGGCCCTGGTCCTTCAAGCGCGACTCAGTTCTCGACCTGACGGAACACCGCCATCGCGCGGCCCACCAGCTCGAACTTCCCCTGGGGCGTGACTTTCTCCCCGCCCCGGTTGTCGTCCGCCGTGTAGAGCGCCAGCTCCCACCGGTGGCCCGTCGCGGCGGCGGGCACGGTGAAGGACACCGGCTCATGGTGCGCGTTGAGCAACACCAGCACCGCGTCGCCGATGATGCGCTGGCCCCGCTCGTCCGGCGTGGGGATGGCATCGCCTCCCAACAGGAACGCCAGCGAGCGCACGAAGGGCTTCTTCCAGTCCTCCGCGCTCATCTCCGACCCATCCGGACGGAACCACGCCAGGTCCTTGTGCTCGGAGTCCCAGAGGTGCGTGCCCTTGAAGTAGCGCCGCCGCTGCAACACCGGCTGCCGGTGCCGGAAGTGGATGAGCTTCCGGGTGAACTCCAGGAGCTTCTCGCGCCGGGCGTCCAGCTCCCAGTCCACCCACGACAGTTCGTTGTCCTGGCAGTAGGCGTTGTTGTTCCCCCGCTGCGTGCGCCCCATCTCGTCGCCCGCGACAATCATCGGGACACCCGTGGACAGGAACAGCGAGGCCAGGAGGTTGCGCTTCTGCCGCTCGCGCAGCGCGATGACACCCGCGTCCTCCGTCTCGCCCTCCACGCCGCAGTTCCACGACTGGTTGTCGTCCGCGCCGTCGCGGTTGTGCTCGCCGTTCGCCTCGTTGTGCTTGTGGCTGTACGTCACCAGGTCGTGCAGCGTGAAGCCGTCGTGCGCCGTCACGAAGTTGATGCTCGCCTGCGGCTTGCGCCGCGCCTCCGCGTACAGGTCCGAGTTGCCCGTCAGCCGGTAACCCACCTCGCTGGCCTGGTTCTCGTCGCCCTTCCAGTAGCGGCGCAGCGCGTCCCGGTACTTGCCATTCCACTCGCGCCACGGCGCGGGGAAGCCGCCCACCTGGTAGCCGCCGAGCCCCACGTCCCACGGCTCCGCGATGAGCTTCACCCGGCTCAACACCGGGTCCTGATGGAGAATCTGGAACAGCGCCGCCCTCGGGTCGAACCCGCCTTCCCCCGTGCGTCCGAGCACCGTGGCCAGGTCGAAGCGGAACCCGTCCACATGCATCTCGTTCACCCAGTAGCGCAGGCTGTCGATGATGAGCCGCGCCGCGTTCGGGTTCGACGCGTTGACGCTGCTGCCGCACCCGGTGAAGTCCAGGTAGTAGCGCGCGTCCGGCATCAACCAGTAGTAGCTCGCGTTGTCGATGCCCTTCAGCGACAGCGTGGGCCCCAGGTGGTTGCCCTCGCACGTGTGGTTGTAGACGACGTCGAGGATGACCTCGAGCCCCGCGGCGTGCAGCGCGCGCACCATGGACTTGAACTCGGCCACCGCCGCGCCCGGCGTCTTGCGGCTGGCGTAGTACTGCTCGGGCGCGAAGAAGCCGAGCGTGTTGTAGCCCCAGAAGTTGGACAGCTTCTTGTCGTTGAGGAACGAGTCGTCCGCGAACGCGTGCACGGGCAACAGCTCCACCGACGTGACGCCCAGCTTCTGCAAGTGCTCGATGATGGGCGGCGAGGCGAGCCCCGCGTAGGTGCCGCGCAGGTGCTCGGGCACGTCGGGGTGCTTCATGGTGAGGCCGCGCACGTGGGCCTCGTAGATGACCGTCTTGCGCCAGGGAATCTCCGGCCGGCGGTCATTCCCCCAGTCGAAGTAGTCGCTCACCACCACGCTCTTGGGCACCCCCGCCGCGCTGTCCCGCTCGTCGCGCGCCAGGTCCTGCTGAGGGTTGCCGAGCGGATAGCCGAACACCGGCTGCTTCCAGTCCACGTCGCCGTGCAGGGCCTTGGCGTACGGGTCCACCAGCAGCTTGTGCGGATTGCAGCGGTGCCCCTTCGCCGGCTCGTACGGGCCGTGGACCCGCAGGCCGTACAGCGTCCCAGGCTCCAGGCCGGGCACGTAGCCGTGGTGGACGAAGTCCGTGGCCTCCGGCAGCGGGAAACGTTCGATTTCCTTCGTTGGATTCGCGGGGTCGAAGAGACAGACCTCGATGCGCGTGGCCACCTGGGAGAAGACGGCGAAGTTCACTCCCGTGCCGTCGAAGGTGGCACCACGCGGCCAGGGCTTGCCCGGCCATACTTCCCTGCTCATACGGGCTCTCGATTCCTCTTCAAGGAAATTGCCCGCTGAATGTGGGATGGCCCCCGCGTACCGGCAACCGTCAGGCAGCGACAGCGTGGTCCAGTGAGCGCCAGGTCCCCAGCGCCCAGTCCTCCTCCTCTGGATCATCGAAGCTCACCACGCACAGCGCCCGGTGCCTGCCCGAGCTGCACACCGCCGTCAGCCGGCACTCGCCCGGCTCCATGTGCAGCGAGGCGCGGCCGCTCACCCGCTCGCCCCGGTGCTCCAGCTCCATGGCCCGACGCTCCGCCGAGGTGGGGACGAGGCCGTCCTCCGTCGCGTCTTCCAGCGGGACGAAGCGCACGCTGCGCCGATGGTCCCTGGCCACCCAGGTGCCGTCCTCCAGGTGCGCCTCCGCCAGCGAGCCCGGGATTCGAATCTCCCACCCCGCCGGCAGCGCCACCTGCACCGCGCCTCGCCGGTAGCCGATGGGCGGCCCCTTCGCCGCGTGGAACGCCGCGTGCCGGTGGACCAGCTCCGCGAGCGTCCCACCCACGCCCAGATAGCCGAGCACCTCGCGCCACTCGCGCCAGGGATATGCCAGCTCCGGGTCCTCCCGCCACGCCAGCTCCAGCGCGCGCGCCACCTCGCGCATGAGCCTTCGCTCCTCCTGCAGCAGCGGCGGGCGCCACACGACTTCCGTCCACAAGCGGCACAGGGCCCGGCCCAGCCGCGCCTGCGCGCCCACGCCCTGCTTCCACCACGGAAACACATCCATGCCCACGCGAGGGTCCTCGTACACGCGCCGCATCCAGCGCTCGTCCCGGGGACCCAGCGGCGTCAGGAGCGCGCCGGGGTACTCGAAGGTGTGGCCGAAGCGCATCGACATCGCGAAGCCCGACTGACCCCGGCTGCGCAGGCGCAACACCTGCCCCACGGACTCCTGGAGCCACGCGAGCATGTGCACCTCCACCGGGCCCGCGTCGTCCGTGTGGAAGTAGCCCGTGGGGTCTCCCACCCCCATCGCCTCGTCGGGCTCCGCCCAGTGCAGGTGCAGCGCCTGCCCCATCGCCTTGAGCAAGTCACAGAGGAAGACGTGGTAGCCCGGGCCCACCGCCGTCGTCTCCGCGGAGATGACGACGCGAGCGCCGCTGGCCGCGAGGATGGAGACCTCCCCCGCCGCCGGATGCAATCGCAGGCGCAAGAGCGGCGCCCCGTGGGGACCCGCGCTCAGGTGACTGCCCTCCAGCCATTCCCTGGCGTTGTCCTGGAACCATTGCTCCACCTGTTGTAGCCAGGCGCGCGAATTGTCGGGTGACGACGTGAAGGGCACATCCCCTCCACGCCGGCCGGCCAGCAGCAACTTCACACTCATCACGCCTCTCTCGGGTTGGATTCAGGGTGCGGGGAGACCAGACACCTCTCCGGGCCTTGTCAGGAAAGCGCGTTTCGCCTTGAAGGTGCCACCGACCCCGGGTCCCTGCCGGCCCGTGCTCCACGTCGCGCGGAGGCACGAGCGAGCGTCCTGCCGCCCGTTCGCCTGTCTGCCGTTGCCGCAATGACTTTCAGTGAAGGGACTTCCGTGGCCCGGAGGCTTGGGGGCCACGGAAGTTGAAGAGAGGTTCAGTTCTGGGTGGTGGCGGCGGGCGCGTCCTTGCGCGCGTTGGCGGCGACCTTCTCCGCGATGCGGGCCCAGTCGGCGTGCTGGCGCACGGGGTCCAGGGAGGGCTCGGCGTTCAGCGCCGCGGTGGCGGCGAAGCCCGCGTCGGCGGCGCGTCCCAGCCAGATGATGGACTCGTCCTGGCTGCCCGCGCGCGCGGCGATGACGCCCGCGTAGAAGAGGCCATCCGGGTGGCGGAAGCCGTCGTTCCACGCCTTGCGGTAGAGGAAGAGCGCGTCCTCGTAGCGGCCATCCTCCAGCAGTTTGTCGGCCTCGGCGCCCAGCCGGCGTGACTCGATGGCGTCGGGCGGCACGGGGCGGGGGACGGGCCCGGAGGGGTTGCTCGGGTCGTTGGTGTGGGTGGTGGCGCAGGCGGTGAGGTGGAGGACGGCGAGGACCGTGAGGAGACGGCGCATGGCGGGAGTGCTCCGGGGTTGAGGTTGAGAAGGTTTCCGGCGGGGACGCTGCCAACACCTGAGCGGCCATTCAAGCAGGGGCTCGATGCCCGGAGCCTGGAGGACCCCCACGTTGCGGGGAAAGGAGGCCGTCATGAGCAAGAAGGACGTGTTGCACATTCCGCCCGATGCCCTTCCCACCATCCCCAAGCGCGAGGCGGGATTCGAGGACGAGTCCTCACCGCGTCGCGCTCCCCCGACGCTGGAACCGGGCACGGGGCCCGGAGGGACCCCAGGGGCGGATGCGGACCCACTCATCATCGAGCCGCAGTCAGACCCCGGCCGCTACCCCGGGACGAGCGTGTCCTGAGCGTCACGCCGTGAAGCGCGCGAGGCCCGCGTCCGACAAGGGCGCGGGCCTTTTGCTGTCCGGGAGGGCCATAGGGGCGCCGCGTGCCTGGAGTGGCGGGGCCCCTTGAGGTGGGGACCTGGTCCGGGTGGCTTCCGCGCACGTGTCACGGGCCGGAAACGACGATGCCCGCGCCGGTCGGGGCGCGGGCATCTCGTGCTCTCGCGTTCAGCGCGGAGCTACTGCTTGCGGCCGGACTCCGGCTCGCGGGGCGCGGTGGTGTCGGGCGCGTACGGGTCCTCGCGGTCGGTGGAGTCAGGCGACAGGTCGCCATCCCCCCGCGTGCCGGGGTCGACGGCGGTGTCATCCGCGGGGTCCAGCGTGCCCGAGCCACCCGTGCCCGGGTCCAGCGTCGGGTCCTGGCCCGTCGGCGGGCTCAGCGTCGGGTCCTGGCCCGAGGGCGGGCTCATGGACGGGTCATCCACGCCCGTGCCGCCCGTGCCCGGGTCCACGGAGGGGTCCGTGGCGGGCGGCGGGCTCATCGTCGGGTCATCCATGCCCGTGCCGCCCGTGCCCGGGTCCGGCGACGTGCCCGCGGGAGGCGTCGTCGTGTCGGTGCCCGTCGGGGTGCCCGTGTCCGTCGTCGTCGGCGCCGTGGTTTCGTCGCGCTTCGCGCTCGAGTCGGACTTGCACGCGGTGCCAAACACGAGAGCGCCGGCGGCGAGCGAACCCAGGACGAGCTTCGTCTTCAGGAACTTCTTCATGGTGGTTCTCCCACTGAAAAGTTTTGGGTTGGTGTGGCTGGCTGCTGCTGGACGAGAACCTGAGCAGCCAAATCGCGACCTGCAGGGGGCGCTCCTCTGGTCGCCTGCTCCCCGGCCAGCGGCGGGAGGGTGGACGTGCGGCCCCTTGTCAGTGCGCGACCGTGCTTCAGCCCCGCCTCGGGGCCGGGGGCCCCGCCGTCGAAGCCGGATCGGTCGGGCTCATCGCCAGCGCGAGCCCGCATGGGTCCAAGGCCCGCACACCTGAAACAGTGCGGGTGGTGAAATGAAATTCATTGCGGATATGTGTGGCATTGGGCCTGGGGTGGACGCATATCGTTCTCGTCTCGGCGGGACGTCTGTCTTGTCGAGCCCACGGCCAGCGAGGAGGAATGGGATGGAGACGATGGCGGATGCCTATGGTTTGTCACGCGTCGTGGGTGCGACGGGCTTCTTTCCCCAGCGCGCCGGTCGCCTCGACCCGTCGCTGCCGTGTCGCGAGTCGGAGCTCGTCGTCGAGGTCGAGAGCCTCAACATCGACGCCGCCTCATTCGAGCAGATTGCCCGGGAAGCCGGAGGCGATGACGCGCGCATCTCGGAACAGGTGGTGAGCATCGTCCGGGAGCGCGGAAAGATGCACAACCCCAAGACGGGCTCGGGCGGCATCTTCATCGGCGGGGTGAAGGAGCTGGGGCCCCGGCATCCCGCGCACGGAAAGCTGCGCGCGGGTGACAGGATTGCCTCGCTCGTCAGCCTCACGCTCACCCCGCTGGTCATCGAGGAGATTCGCGCCGTCCACCGCGACACCCACCGCGTGGACGTGCGAGGCCACGCCATCCTCTTCGCCTCGGGCAGCTACGCGACACTCCCCGAGGACTTGTCGGACGCCGTCGCCCTGGCCGCGCTCGACGTCTGTGGCGCTCCAGCGCTGGTCGAGCGCCACGTCAGGCCCGGAATGACAGTCGCCGTCCTGGGGGCGGGCAAGGGAGGTGCGTTGTGTCTCGCCCAGGCGCGGCGCGGCCTGGGGGACACCGGGAGGCTCCTCGCCATCGACCTCCACGGGGGCGCGCTCGCGGAGCTCCAGGAACACCACCTCTGCGACGTGGCCTTGAAGCTGGATGCCACCCGGGCGGTGGAGGTGCAGGAGCACGTCCTTCGGGCCACGCGAGGCCGCCTCTGCGACCTGGTGGTCAACTGCGTGTCCGTCCAGGACACGGAGATGGCGACCATCCTCTGCGCTCGTGACGGCGGCACGGCCATCTTCTTCTCCATGGCCACGAGCTTCACCTCGGCAGCCCTCGGTGCCGACGGCGTGAGCCGGGACGTCACCCTGCTGATGGGCAACGGCTATGTGCCGGGGCACGCCGAGCTCACGCTCGGACTGCTGCGCACGGACGCGGGGCTGCGCCAGCTCTTCGAGCGCCGGTACGGCTGAGTCAGCCTTCGTGGTTCGGGCCCACCAGCCGGGGCTGGTCATCCCCGCGCGTACCCTGGGCGCGGCGTCGCAGGGACTCGCGCCACCCGGGTGCGAGCAACGGGCACTCCGCCAGCGCCGCGGCGTCCTCCCGCCGGTGTTCGTGCATGGCCCGGTTGGCGAACGCGACGGTGAACGCGGGAAAGGGGCGCTCCACCCGCTCCAGCGCGTCGCCCGTCTGGACTTCGCCCTCTTCCAGCACGCGGTAGTACCAGCCCGTGCGCCCCGTGCGCTGGAGGAGCAATGCCAGCTCCTTGTGCCTCCATCGTCGCGCGGGCTTCCAGCACGGCTGACGCGGCTGGGACACCTGCACGCGCGCGCCACCCACCCGCAGCACGTCGCCGATGCAGACGCTGTCCTCCGCGCCGCCGGAGACGACCCAGTTCTCACCGAAGGCGCCCGGCCCCACGTCCTCACGCGCGAGCTGTGCGCGCCAGAAGGCGTGGTGCGAGGCGGGGTACGCGAGCACGGCCTTCTCCACGCCCCCATGCACGCGGAGGTCCGCCTGCCCATCTCCGGCCAGGCCCGTGCGAGACAGCCACACCCGGCCCTCCACGGGCTCCTTGTGGATGGCGCTGGTCCACGGCCGCTCCAGCGGGTCCACGGCACCGGTCGTGCCGAGCTCGCGGGGCAGGCCCACGTGAAGCGAGAGGATGCGGCGAGGCTCGGTGTCCATCACCCGCGCGACAAAGCAGGCGCGGCGGGCGCTGTCCAGTGCGGGCGCCCCTCGAACGACGCGAGGCGGGAGCCGCCATGGAAGGCCGCTCCCGCCCCGTCAACCTGATGACCCGCGTGGCGTCAGTAGGTTCCGCCGTCCATCACCGCGCCGCCCGGAGGCGGCTGGACCGTGCCGGACGTGTTGTCGTCCGTGGTGCCCGGCACCACGCCCGAGCCACCCATGCCCGCGTCACCGTCGAACGTGGGCGTGGACGTGGTCCCCGGGGCCGTCGTGGTGGTGTCCGGCGTCGTGGTGGTGCTGTCGCTCGGCACCGTGGCGCTGCCGGGGTTCTGTTCCGGCGTGGCCGGCACCGTGCCCGGGTTGGCCGGCGCCGTCTGCGACGGGTCCTGCGTCATCGTGTCCGGAGTCGTGCTCGGACTCGTGCTCGGACTCGTCGTGCTCCCCGAGCCGCCCGTCGCGGGCTGCTGTCCCGTGGTGCTCGTGTCCGCCTGGGCCACCACGATGGGTGCCTCCGTGGAGCTGCACGCCGTGCCCAATGCCAGGGTACCTGCCATGGCACCCGCCCACATCCACCGCCTCAAGTGCTTCGCCATTGCCTGCCTCCTTCCGTGGGTTGTGCGTTACGTCAGCTTCAAGGGGTGGCGTGCTCGGGACCTGGAGTCCCCGCCGCCGCCCGTTCCTTCATCTCCGAATCCATGCGCGCCCGGTGCCGACGCTGTCGTCGCGCGTTCAGCACCAGCAGCAGCGCGGGAAAGGCCACCAGCATGACGAGTAGATTGGTGGCGAAGCCCAGACTGGCCAGTGCCCCCACCGAGTTCAGGCCTGGATGCCTGGCCAGGAAGAGCGCGCCGAAGCCCATGGCGCTCGTCAGCAGGCCCCCGGAGATGGCCCGACCTGTCTCCGAATAGACCTCCACGAAGTCGCTGCCCGGTGACGCCAGCCGTGTCAGCAGATGCACGCCCGCGTCCACCGTCGTCCCGATGAGCACCGGGATGATGAGGATGTTCAGGTAGTTGAACTCCATCCCCAATATCGGCATCAGGCCAATCAGCGCGAGCAGCGACACCACCGTGGGCAAGAGGCACAGCACCGCCATGCGCAGCCCGCCCAGCGTCATCCACATGGCCAGCAGCACCGCCAGCGTCGTGCCGCCGAGGATGAGCGGCGCCTCGTGCGTCACCATGTCCAGCAGGTCCGCCATCACCATGGCCTCACCCGCCGCGGACACGCGCTCGCCATCGGGGGTGGCCACGCCGCGCACCTCGCGCGCCAGGGCCCGCACCGCCTGCCCGTCCGACTGATTCACCGCCGGATACACCAGCACGAAGCTGCCGGGCGTGCCCTCGCGGCCCATGAACTGCTGGCGCACGCTGGGCGGAAGGTCCTGGAGCGTGAAGGGTCGGGCCTCGCTCTGCCGGCGCAGCTCCGCCAGTTGCGCGCGCTGCTGTTGCGTCAGGCCCTCCTCCGGGACGCGCTCGAGCACGCGTTGGATGTCCTGGAGCACGGCCTGCTTGCGCGGCTGGTCTTGAGGCACGAGCGACGACAGCGAGGCCACGAAGTCGATGGTGGAGTCCGGGCCCCGCTCACGCTGACGTTGGGCCAGGGCGGACGCCATCGCGTGCTCTTCCTGGGGACCCTTGGTGAGGACGACAATCGGCGTCTGCGAGTAGCCGATGATTTTGTTCACTTGCTGGTCGAGCACGAACGAGGGCAGGTCCTGGTCCTCGAGCGTCCCGAAGTTGTAGTCGAAGCGCACCCGAGGCGCCTGCGTCAGCAGCCCCACCAGCAGCACCGCGGAGAGGGCGGTGATGAGGACGCGGTGGCGCACCAGCACCGCCCCGAAGGGAGACGCGCGCGGCGCGACGGTCGCCCGCTTGGGACGCCAGCCCCAACGCGCCGTCAGTCCGAGGAGCGCCGGCAGCACCAGCACGTACGCGGCGATGAGCACCAGCATGCCGATGCCGGCGATGACGCCGAACTCGCGGAACGCGCGCAGTTGGGACGTGCCCAGCACGAAGAAGGTGAGCGCCGCCACCAGCGCGGAGACGAGCGCCGCGCCGCCGGTGTGGGTGAAGGCCTCGCGTGTGGCCTGCTCGGAGGACTCGCCCTCCGTGCGCAGGTGCAGGTAGCGGCCCAACAGGTGGATGCCGTGCTCCACGCCGAGGCCGCCGAGGATGGCTCCCAGGAAGCCCGTCAGCAGATTCACCTGCCCATACACCAGGGCGACGAGGCCGTACGTCCACGCCAGGCCGATGCCCACCGGCGTCAGCACCAGCCCCACCGCGAGCGCGCTGCGGAAGTGGAAGAGCAGGTACAGGAGCATCAGCGCCATGGCCACGGCCGACGACACGGTGATGTCGCGGATGATCTGCTGCTGCTGGTCCAGCTTCTTCTGGAAGGTGCCGGTGATTTCCACCCGGAAGTCGGCGCCGTACTTCGACAGGTCCTGCGCGTCGAGCAGCCCGCGCACCTCGTCCACGACCTTCCGCGAGTAGGCCAGGTCCGCCGACGTCATCTCCGGCTTGACGAGCACGACGACGCGCCGGGCCTTCGCGTCCAGGTAGTAGTCGTCCGTCGCGGAGGACATCTTCTGCCCCGCGGCGCCGCCGTACTTCGCCTCCAAATCGGAGAAGTCGATGGACGGCGCGGCTTCATCCACCAACTGCACATAGAGCGGATTGGCCTGCTTCTGCTCCCACGCGAGCCGCGCGGCGAGCCGACGGTGCACCTCTCGCAGGTCCTCTTCCGACAGGAAGTACATCGCCCTGTCCCTGAAGAAGGCGCCCGTGCGTTCCTTCTCCACGAAGCGGATGCCCGGCAGCGCCTGGAGCTTGGGCGCCAGGTCATCGGCGAAGCGGCGCAGCGACTCGGCGTCGCCTCCCTCGCCCACCACCGCCACCCAGCCGAGCGCGCCGAAGCGCGTCTCCAGCTCATGGAGGTCCTGCACGCTCTCGAACGAGTGCGGCAGCAGGTCCACCAGGTTGGCGTTGAGCTTGAGGTTGCGGGCGAAGAAGCCCCCGACCGCCGCCAGGAGCAGGGCGATGCCGAGGGCGAGAATGGGCCGCCGGTGGCTGCGTGTTGCCAGGGCCCCGAGGCTCCGCTCCACGCGCCGCGTCCATCGGCGCTCACCGGGTTTCGATGTGGTCGGCTCCGATTCCATCCGTCGCGGTAGGCGGTCCGTCTTCTCCAGGCCCCGGCCTCTCCGGTGGCGTGGAAGGCGGCACGGCTTCCCCTCCCTCGGGTGTCCGCGTCAGCGGCCCCATGTGGTCGGGAACGTGGGGACTCGGCGCGGGGGATGCAGTGCCCGCCGCCTGGTCGTCTGCCCCTCAGGAGGACGGCGGACCCGCCGCTTTCGGCCCTGGCGCGCGGGCTCGCCGTGAGCAGGGCTTCACCCCCGGAATCAGCCGGGCAGACAGACGGGCGAAGGCCCTTGGGAATTGTTAGTGAAGGTCAAGTGATTCGGTGCCTTACATTCCGCCTTACGGCATAAACGCGTTGACTCCCTGGTTGGCGCATGCCCAAGGTGGGCCGGCCGTCGTTCGGCCCGCAAACAACACAGCAGGTGTCGCAACATGGGTGAGAAGCGTTGGTCGGAGCGGTTCGAGGGGGCGATGGGCCAACTCGCCGCGCGGAGCCACCGGCGTCCGTACCAGGCACTGGTGGTGGCGGTGGTGCTCACGCTGCTGGGAGCCTGGTTCGCGAGGACCCTGACGCTCAACGCGGACTTCGTGGGCCTGCTGCCCAAGGCGTTCCCCAGCGTCCAGGACATCGAGAAGCTGCGCAAGCGCTTCGGCGGTCAAGGCAACGTGGTGGTGGTGGGCATGGGCGCGGAGCCGGAGGTGCTCAAGCGCTTCGCGGACGACATGGCGCCGAAGCTCGCGGAGCTGTCGGAGCTGCGCTACGTCAACTACCAGCGGCCGAGCGAGTTCTTCGACAAGCATGCGCTGTACTACGTGGACCTGGATGACCTGAAGACCATCCAAAGCCGCATCGACGCGCGCATCGCCTGGGAGAAGGAGCAGGCCAACCCGCTGTTCGTCCGGTTGGATGATGCGCCGCCGCCGTCGGTGGACTTCGCCGACATCGAGCAGAAGTACACCGGCCGCGCCAACCAGCGGCTCTCCGGCCAGGGAGATTTGTACTACCTGGACACGACGGAGCGCATGGTGGTGCTGATGGCGAAGCCCCGGGGCAGCGCCGCGGACCTGAACTACTCGAAGAAGGTCGTCACCCAGGTGGAGGACTTCCTGGCGAAGCAGGACCTGTCCAAGTACGGGCCGGGCTTCAAGACGGCGGTGACGGGGACGTTCAAGAAGAAGATCGACCAGCAGCGCGTCATCGTCAGTGATTTGGCGACCGCGTCCTCGCTGGCGATGGTGCTCCTGCTGGCGTACCTGGCGTTCCACTTCCGCAGCGCGCTGTCGGTGGCCTTCACCATGGTGCCGGTGCTCGCGGGCCTGGGGTGGACGTACGGCTTCGTGGGGATGGCGTACGGGCAGGTGAATCTGCTGACGGGCTTCCTGGCGGCGGTGCTCGGCGGCCTGGGCGTGGAGCACGGCATCCACCTGTTGGGGCGCTACGGGACGCTGCGCTCGGAGGGGATGACGTCCGAGGCGGCGGTGCACGAGTCCTTCCGGCACACGGGCTTCTCCGCGCTCATCGCGGCGCTGGTGGCGGCGCTGACGTTCTTGAGCCTCGCGCTGTCGGAGTTCAGGGCGTTCCGCGAGTTCGGCATCATCGCGGCGGTGGGCATGCTGGTGAGCATCTTCGCGTACGTGCTCATCCTGCCGGCGCTGCTCGGGGTGGCCTCGCGGTTCCGTTGGTCGCCGCGCGTGCACCAGGGTGGCACGGGGCCCATGGCGTTGTTGGGCCGGTGGCTGCCGCGCTCCTACCGGGGCGTGGCGGTGGTGATTGGCCTGGGCGTGGTGGCGCTCATCTCGCAGTCGTACCGCATCTCGTTCAACTACGACTCGCGCACGCTGGAGGACTACAAGCAGGCGTCGGCGGTGCTGGACCAGAAGGTGAACGACATCCTGGGCTACTCGCAGACGCCGGTCGTCGTGCTGACGGACTCGCAGGACATGGAGCGTGAAGTTGTCCGGCAGTTGGAGGCGCGCAAGGCGGCGCGGGGCAAGGACTCCACCATCGACTTCGTGGGGGCGCTGGAGGACCTGGTGCCCCGGCAGCAGCCGGAGAAGCAGGTGGTGCTGGAGGCCATCTACACGCGGCTGAACAAGCTGGACTCGGCGCGGCTGCCGGAGGACACGCGGGTGTCGCTGGCTCGCGCGTTGAACATGTCGCAGGCGAAGCCCTTCACGCTGGCGGAGCTGCCGGCGAGCGTGCGTCACCAGTTCGAGAGCCTGGATGGGAGCACGGGTGGCGTGGTGCTGGTGTACGCGGGCGGCGGGGTGAGTCTGTCGGATGGTGAGGGCACGCGGCGCTTCTCCAAGGAGGTGCGCGGGCTGCACATGCCGGACGGCAGTTCGGTGTCGGCGGCGGGCGAGGCGCTCATCCTGGCGGACATCCTGGACATGGTGTCGCGCGAGGGTCCGCGGATTCTCGCGGCGGCGGTGCTCAGCGTGCTGGCGGCGATGTGGCTGACGTTGGGGCGGCTGCGCACGGCGCTCATCTGCATGGTGCCCACGCTCCTGTCGGTGGCGGGGTTGGTGGGGTTGATGGCGCTGTTGGATTTGCAGTTCAACTACCTGAACATCATGGTGTTGCCGGTGTTGGTGGGCACCACGGTGGACGCGGGGGTGCATCTGGTGCAGCGGCTGGGTGAGCCGGGCGCGGACTTCATCTCCGTGTATGCGGAGACGGGTCGGGCGATTACGGGCGGTCTGCTGACGAGCGCCATCGGCTTCGTGGCGCTGGTGCTGGCGAAGCACCCGGGGTTGAACTCGATTGGTGACCTGGCGAACCTGGGGTTCGGGTTGAACATGGTCATCGTGCTGCTGGGCTTCCCGTCGCTGCTGCTGCTGGTGGAGCGGTGGCGGCGCAAGCACGGGGCCACGGCGGAGCAGCCCGAGCAGCCCGCGCCGGAGGCGTGAGACTTCTCCACGCCCGGCGCGTGTCGTCGTGCCGGGCGGGTGGCAGACTGCGCGGCACGGTGGCGCCGGGGTGGTGCCAGATGGAGGGCAGGGCAATGAAGCGAAGCGGGTGGCTCGCGGTGGTGACGGTGGCGGTGGCCCTGGCGGGCTGTGGCCATGGTGGGAAGAAGGAAGAGAAGAAGGGCGACACGCGGTGCGAGGAGTCGCGGAACCTCTCGTGCATCACTGGCACGGAGTGTTCCATGGACCGCGAGCGTGGCTGTGAGGTCTGTCGCTGTTCGCCCGCGGATGCGCTGACGCCCACGGACAAGCGCCGGCCCACGGCGATGGAGCCGCAGCAGCGCTGGTAGGGTGAGAAGGGCTGGCTACAGCTCCGCGAGGATGCGGCCGCGAGCGTCGATGGCGTAGACGGCCCCGGCATCCATCAAGGGCGTTTCCAGTTCGATGCCGCAGCGGGAGAGCCTGGGAAGGAAGCTGACGAAGTAGAGGTCGTCGTTCTCCTTCAGGACCGAGGCGTCATAGGTGTCCCGGCGCGCGAGGCATCGCGCGAGGGGTTCATCGCGCGCATCCGGTTTGCGGTCGGGCGGAAGGAACGCATTCATGGCGACCTCGAGTGCCGCCATCGCTGGGCCATCCAAGTGGATCCCCTGTTCCATCGAGTCTGGAAACGTCACTTTCGAGGCTTCCTCGGGAGGCGCGCGCTCGGCCTTCTGGGGCTTGTGGTAGCCGAGGAGGGAGCAGCCGCTCAGGAGCGATGCGCCACAGAGGAGTGCGATGAGCGGGGTGGTCTTCATGGAAGGCTCCCGCATGATTTCACGGACAGGGGTCGGTGTGGCGTCATCGTGGTTACCAGCCCATGCCTTCGAACATACGGATGTTCCCGTTGTCGTCGTAGACGTGACCGATTTGAACCCACTGGCCCCCGCGCAGCGCTGAGACCACTCGGGTCGCATAGTTGAAGCTGTACACGGAGCACGCTCCATCTCCACGCCGGTTGAACACGAAGAGTTCACGTTGGAAGACCCGTTCCGTCTTCTCAGTGACGACGCGAGCAGGATTCCACCTGCCGCTCAGATCTCCAGGTGAGAAGCGCGCATTGTGAGGATGGGTATGGTCGCCGCCGGTGATGAGGGCGTTCACTCGCGCGGGGTCATGGAGGACTTGTGGCATCGAGCAGGTCTTCATCTCCCGTGTGTCCTGCCTGTCTTTGAAATCCGATAGGTAGCTCAAGTAGAATGCGTCCTCATCGGGTGCGTAATAGTTGAGGGCGCAGTACTCGGAGCCCATGGGGCCTCCTGATGCGCCGCCCTGTGCGGTCATGAGCTCGCACCCTGCTTCCGCCAGGGCTTCCGTCGTCTTGAATGGACCCGCAAGCGGGCCATCAACCTGGAGGCGCCCGTTCTCCAAGCGGCGCACGCGAACGTTGGGGTTCGACCCACAGGCCCCGGCTCCGAGCATCAGGGCCAACAGCAGGGCACGAGCGTGGGTCGAGGACATGGAGAAGAGCGGAAACCTAGCATCTTCACCAGGAAGGGAGAGCGCGGTGAGGCCTCAGCTCCGCGCACCCGGCTCGAAGCGCAGGGGCAAATGCGTGGGGCCGTGGACATGGAGCGCCTGTCGCGGCTGCCAGGGCTCGTCGCTCGCGAGCCGGAAGTTCCGCAGCCGCTCCAGCAGGTCGGTGAGCGCCACCCGTGCCTCCATGCGAGAGAGCGCTGCCCCCAAGCAGAAGTGGATGCCGTGCCCGAAGGCGATGTGCGGATTGGGGTCCCTGCCGATGTCGAAGCGCTCCGGCTCATGGAAGTGCCTCGGGTCCCGATTCGCCGAGCCAATCATCGGCAGCACGAATTTCCCCGCCGGAATCACGCGCCCGTGCAGCTCCACCTCGTGCTTCGTCGAACGGAACATCGACTGCGCCGGAGAGCGGAAGCGCAGCACCTCCTCGATGGCCGAGGACAACAACGCCGGCTCCGCCTTCAGTCGCGCGAGCTGGTCCGGGTACTCCATGAAGCACAGCAGCGCGTTGTTGATGAGGTTGGTCGTCGTCTCCGTCCCCGCCGCCAGCAGCAACTGGAAGAACCCCAGAATCTCCTTCCCGTCCAGCCGCTCCCCATCCACCTCCGCCTCGACGAGCCTCGTCAGCAGGTCATCCCGCGGCGTCCTCCGACGCTCATCGAGGATGTCCGCCAGATACGTGCGCATCTCGTCCCGCGCCGCCGAGTTCTCTTCCAGGGCCCGCTTCGACTCCTCGCCGTCCGCGATGGTGTAGCTGAGCTTCATGATGACCTCCCCCCATCGCAGGAACCGCGCGCGGTCCTCGGGAGGAATCCCAATCATCTTCGCGATGACCATCGCCGGCAGCAGGCTGGAGTAGTCCGCCACCAGGTCCATCTCCCCACGCTCCACCGTCACATCGAGCAGCTCCCGCGACAGTTCCCGTACGTGTGGCTCCAGGTTGGCGATGGAGCGCGGCGTGAAGGCGCGCATGATGATGTTGCGCAGCTTCGTGTGCCGGGGCGGGTCCGAGAACAACAGCCAGTCCGGTGTCGTCCCCGTCTCCGTGGTGACGACGGAGCTGAACGCGTCGTGGTCATGCAGCGCCCGCTTCACGCTGTCGTAGTCGAAGAGAATCCACAGGTCCGCCTGGGGCTCGTGCAGCAGCGGCGAGGCCGCGCGCAGCTTCGCGTAGAGAGGAAAGGGGTTGCGGCGCACGTCGTCGGTGAAGAGCTCCATCATGACCAGGCGTCTCCAACCCGCGCGAGCGACCTGGAGCCGAACGACGTCCGCGTGGGCACTCGGGCACTCACGCGGGTGTCACGCGGTTCCAGCTTCGCGCGACGTCGACGCTCCACGCGTCAGGGTAGGAACCCCGGGTTCTGGAGCGCAACCGTGTCGAAAGGGCCGTTCAGCCGCTGACGCTACGCCGCGCGCCCCGAACGCCGTGCCGCCCACGCGGTGACGAAGTCCGCGAGTCCACCCAACTGCCGGTCATTGAGCGTGCACTGCCACCGGGCCTTTCGCAGCGCGCGGTACGCCGCCGGAGCCTCCCAGCCGCGCGCCACCATCACCGCCAGCCCCATCAGCGGGCCTCGGCCCACGCCGTGCTCGCAGTGCGCATACAGGTGCCCGCCCCGCTCCAGCCGCGGCATCGCCCACTCGACACCTTGCAGCAACTGCTCCACCGACGGCGGATAGCGGTCCGTCACCGGCAGGTTCAGCAGCTCGATGCCCAGCGCTTCCAGCGCCTTCGCGTCGTCGACAGACTCGGCGCGCAAATCAATCACCGCGGTGATGCCTCGCGCCTTCAGCTCCGTGTAGCGCGACGGCGGTACCGAGCCACCCACGTGCAACCAGTCGCTCACCTGGGACACGTTGAGCCCGCGCCCCGGAAGCTTCGTGGTCCACTCCACGCAGCGCGCCACCGAGCGCAGCACCTGCTTGCGCACCCAGCCCCGGACTCCTGGCACATGGTGCACGTCCCGCAACAACGACACGCTCACAAGTCGCCCTCGAGCGACACTTCCATCAACCCCGCCACCGGCGCCTTCCCCGCGCGCTCCAGCACCGCCCGGTGCAGGTACGTCACGGGAGAGCCCACCACGGGCTTGATGAGCCCACCCAGCATGCCCAGGTCCTCCACGGGCGCGCTGCGCTGCAACAGCGACGTGGAGCGCAGCACCATCACCTTCGCCCCATCCCCGCCAAAGACATCCACCGTCCAGGCGCTCCGCTCCTTCGAGCCCTCGCGGCTGAGCGTGAAGGACTCCAACTGGCTCGGCGTGCCACCCTCCGTCCACGAGTACACCGGACCGAACTCACCGTCCTGCCCCTCGCGCGCCAGCAACACCAGCCGCTCCCCGCCTTCGCGCAACGCCCGGAAGCGCACCCAGCGCCTGGCCAGCTTCGCCGGAGGAATGGTGGAGCGCGTGTGGTCCGCGTAGCCGCCACCCGACTGCTCCAGCTCCGCGCTCTTCGGCGGCTGCACCGTCGCCTTCAGCGGGCTGAAGGCCAACGTCATCTCGTGCCGGTAGCGCGCGTTGCCCACTTCCACTTCCGAGCCTTCCGGCGAGCGCGGCGTCACCTGCGCCGCGTACTCCAGCACCACCCGACCACCGTCCAGCGGCGCCTCCACCCGCGTCACCCCGTCCGCCGAGCGCGCCGAGCACGTGCCGACGCGCAGCGTGCTGGTGGCCGCGTCGTAACCCCACTCGCGCGAGCCCACCTTCTTCTGCGCCGTCCACGCACGCTGGCCCGGCCGCAGCACCGTCGCCCGGCAGATGCCCGTGCGCGAGCCCGGACCGATGTTCGTCACCTGCAACTGCACCAGCACGAAGGTGCTGTCCTCCAGGTCCCCGATGAAGGTGAAGCTCTCCCCGTAGTTGTCACTCGAGGAGGCCGTGGGCTCCAACGTCGCTCCCGCCGCCACGGTGGGCAGCGCGAGCGACAAGAGGAGGCCCAGGACCTGGAGCCTCGACTCACGCCGCATGGGGGCGCTGCTCCAGGAGCGCTTCCGGCGAGTTCGTGTCGTTGAAGACGTAGTCGCGCTGCAGGGGCAGGTTCCACGCGAAGTAGACGACGCCGCGCACCAGCCACCACCCCAAGGTGTAGGCCAGCTGTGGATGCAAGGTCAGCAGCGCCACGCCACCCGCGTTGAGCAGCGCGCTCGTCCCGCTCACCACCGCGTAGCGCATCACCTGCCGTCCCACCGCCGCCGTGCTGCGGAAGGTGAACACGCGGTTGATGGAGTAGTTCACCACCGCGCCGAGCAGCGCGCCCAGCACCGTGGCCCACGCGGGCAACAGCCCCGCCAACTCCACCAGCGCCAGCACCACCGCGAAGTCCGCCAGCGTGGCCACCGCGCCCGCCACCGCGTTGAGGCCGATAATCGCCTTCTCGGAGCGCGCCTCCACCCGCTTGGGCGCCAGCGCCTTCACCAGATTCCTGAAGCGGGAGATGGCCGTCAGGTTGCTCATGATGGCGACGAAGACCAGTCCCACCACCGCCATCCAGTGCATGGGGTGCTTCTCCTGGGGCCAGAACACCGCCTCCAGAATCGGCGACAGCGCCGTGCCCGCGCCCAGGAAGAGCACCCGCTCCAGCCGCTGCATCGCGCCGTCTCGCACGTTGACGCCCAGGCCCTCGCCCTTGGCGCGGACATACGGCACCAGCGACGAACCCAACAGCGCGCCCAGCGCCGGCAACAGCACCCAGGTGTCCCGGTAGTACCAGGCCAGGCCCATCAACATCGCCGAGTCCACGTACCGGTCCAACACCGAGTCCAGCGCCGCGCCCGCGGGGTTGGCCTCCTTGCGCGTCCGGGCGATTCGCCCGTCCATCACATCCAGGATGCCCGCGCCCAGGAACAACCAGCCACCCAGCGCGAAGCGGCCCGCCGCCACCGCCACGCCGGAGGAGATGCCCAACAGGCCCGACAACATGGACAGCGCGTTGGCCGGAAGGCCCGAGCGCAGAATCACCGCCCACAGCGGCTGGATGATCCAGAAGAAGTAGTGCCGAAGGAAGTAGCCCACGAACCCCGCGTTGCCCCGCTTGAGCGTCTCCTCGTCGCGAGGCACGCCCTTGAAGGCGCAGCGGATGCAGAAGACGAGCAGGCCTCCCAGGAAGTACACACAGGCGAGGATGGCGGGACCCAACGCCGTCCAGATGCGAGCCGAGGGGGACAGGTTTCCGGTCAACCAGGCGACCACGTTCTCAAGCACGGGTGTCCCCTCCAGGAGTCAGCGGCAGCGTGACGGACATGGGTGCGCTCTTGCGCGAAAAGGCCAGCTCCACCGCCAGGAAGGCGACGAGCGCGAAGACGAGGCCCGCGAGCACATCCAGGATGTAGTGGTGCGTCAGATAGACAGCGGAGAAAGCAACCAGCAAGGCGAACACTCCCGTGCTCAGACGCCACTTCCAGCCGTCTCGCCAGACGAAGAGCATCACCATGAAGGGATAGGAGGCGTGCAACGAGGGCATGGCCCCGAACACGTTGGGATTGCGGGCGTAGAAGCCCGCGAAGTAATTGATACCCAACAGTGCGTCAAAGCGAGCGGTGCCCGCGGGGCTGGGCAGCGCGGCGAGGTTCGCCGGGCCCGGGCCGTATTGGAGGATGTACCAGGGTGGCGCGGCCGGATAGAGCAGGTAGGTGACCACGCCCAGGGCGTTCACCACCAGGAAGGCCCAGCACAGCTTCTCGAAGCGTGTGTCCTTCTTCACGTAGAAGAAGATGGCCATCAAGAAGACTTCGTAAAGGTAGGCGGCGTAGGCAAAGCCGCACAACAGGTCCAACACGGCGTGCGAGCGGGTGCTCCACCACAGGGGCCAGTTGACACCACCGGGGGCGGGGAACCATTGGCGCTCCCACTCCCACAAGTCACCTGTGTGGATGGTGCCGCGCAGGAACAGCCAGAGTCCCTGGCTGTCCAGCAGCATACCGGTCAGCCACAGTGGGAAGCCGCCGAAGAGGAAGCGACGCGTGCGGGGGCCCGCCCAGGCCACCCCCACCAGCGCCACGTCCGCGACGACGTGGTCCCACCGGAGCCGTCCGGTGGCCGTCACGAGCATCAAGTGGCCCACACCCATCAGGGTGACGAACCACGTGAAGGCCGTGGTCTTAGCGAGCGAGCGGGAGGTCATCCCCGTAGTAGTCGAGTCCAAGGTGGGTGATGGGCTCTTCGCCGGCCACGACGCGCAGGGTGTTCTTCAGCTTGGTGAGCTGGATGAACAGGTCGTGCTCGACGGGCAGGCCGGGCTGCGCCATGGGGCTCTTGAAGTAGAAGGACATCCACTCCTGGATGCCACGCCACTCCAGGCGCTTGGCCAGGTCCAGGAACAGCGCGATGTCCAATACCAGCGGCGCCGCCAGGATGGAGTCGCGGCAGAGGAAGTTGACCTTGATCTGCATCGGATAGCCGAGCCACCCGGTGATGTCGATGTTGTCCCAACCCTCCTTCGCGTCGCCGCGGGGCGGGTAGTAGTGGATGGACACCTTGTGCGAGTACTTGCTGTACAGCTCGGGGTACAGGTCCGGCTGCAGGATGGTGTCCAGCACGCTCGACTTGGTGACTTCCTTGGCCTTGAAGGCCGCGGGGTCGTCGAGCACCTCGCCATCGCGGTTGCCGAGGATGTTGGTGGAGAACCACCCCTCGAGGCCGAGCATGCGGGCCTTGAGCGCGGGGGCGATGACGGTCTTCATCATCGTCTGGCCGCTCTTGAGGTCACGGCCCGCGACGGGGATGCCCTCCAGCTTCGCCAGCTCCTGCAGCGCGGGCGTGTCCACGCTCGCGTTGGGCGTCGCGTTGGCGAACGGCACGCCTTCCTTGATGGCGGCGTACGTGTAGAGCGCGGTGGGGTTGATGTCCGTGCTGTTCTCGTCCAGCGCCTTCTCGAAGGCGGCCAGCGTCTTGAAGGACTCCGGCAGGGGACGGAAGGTCTCCACGCTGCTGCACACCACCATCACCGCGCGCTTGGCGTTGAGCTCCTTCTTGAAGTCGCGGATGTCCTGGCGCAGCGCTTCGATGCTCTCGCGGTGCGTCTTGGTGGCCTTGGCGTGGTTGGCCTCGATGCGGCGGACGAACTCGGCGTCGTGCACGCCCTTCTTGGGCTTGATGCCCTGGAGGAAGGGCTTCACCTGCTCCAGGTGCTTGTCGTGCAGCACGCCGGAGCGCACCGCGACCTGGTACGCGTCCTCGCTGATGATGTCCCAGGCGCCGAAGACCACGTCGTTCAGTCCCGCCAGGGGCACCAGCTCACCCAGCTTCACGGTGCGCCCGTCCGTGCGCTTGCCCAGGCGCGCCGTGCCCATCTGCGTCAGGGAGCCGATGGGCGCGCCCTTGCCCTGCCGCGCCAGCTCCACACCCGCCATCAGCGTCGTGGACACCGCGCCCAGGCCGGGGATGAGCACCGCCAGCTTGCCCTCGGGCTTCGAGACCGACTTCTTGTTCTCCATCGTGGATTCCTTCGAAAGGCGGTAGAGCCGCCCTGTGGTGAGTCTTCTTCGTACCTTCCGCTGCGCACCGACATGACGCCGTGGGGTATGCGGAAAATCCCGAATGCGGATGGTTGATACTCTAAAGCGTTCGTGACTTCAACGTCATGTGGGGCGGCTGGTTAGCACGCCACGGGGCGGACTGATGGATCACCCCGACCCCAGGTACAAGGCGACGCGAACGCGCCTGTCAGAGAAACACCACGTCGTGAGAAAAGTGACACCTACCTGACCGTGCATAGGCACGACGGGTAGGTCGGGGTCTATGTAGACCCGTGGGGTGGTGTGTGGGGAAGGTGGCACGGTGAGGGTGCCTTCGAGGGGTGTGGGACGGCCGCGCAGTCATGGCGCCCGCGCGTTTCTGGCGCAACCCCAAGTCGAAGCGGAAGGACCCACCCCACCTCCCGCCGGGCAGTGGAAGTGGGTCCCCCAGTAGTAGAGGACGGGGTCGTCAGTGGGGGCCGGAGGGCCCGTTGCCGCCGTTCAGCTCCAGGGACTGGTGGTCGCCGGGGGCGTAGGTCTTCCCGGAGAGGACGGCCTTGAGCATGCCGGCCAATTGCACCATGCGGCTGGAGGGGGCGTCCCAGTACTCGGCGCGCTCCACGTGTACGCACAGGAGGGCCAGCTCTGGATCATCCATGCCCTGGGGGAACCAGGCCTTGAGGGCGGGGCTCCACAACTCGCGGACCTTGCGGGGGTCCTTCACCAGCTTGCAGCGCCCGCTCACGGAGACGTAGCGCTCTCGCGAGGGGTCGGCGAAGGACACGTTGACGTGGTGGTCCTTCTCCACCTCGTCGACCTTGTGGGAGTGCTCCCGGGTGAAGAACCAGAGCTCTCCGTCGAAGTCGTGGTCCTGGGTCCACATCGGTCTGCTGCGCAGGCTCCCGTCGGCCTCCACCGTGGTCATCATCGCGACCTTGATGCCGTGGATGAGGTCTCCTAGATGTTCGACGGCGTCGCGGGTGCCTTGCTCCTTTTTCTTCGTGCTCATGCGCTCCTCCTGGCTTTGGAAGGTAGGCAGGGTGATGGGGAGCGAGCATGGGACGACCGCCTGGATGGCGCCTGGGCAGGCGGGCGGTGTGGTAGGTGGGGGACGGAAAGCGAGTGCGACGACGATGCTGAAGACCGCGTGGAACGAATGGTGCCTGAAGGCGCTGCAAATCGAGACGGCCCTCCTGGCGCTGGAGGAAATCGAGCTGCCCGAGGAGATGCACGGGCTGCAGGACGCGGCGGAGGAGAAGTTGCTGGAGCTGGGGCGTGCGTGGAAGGGCCGCCAGCCGCAGAAGGACGGGCGCCGGTGGGAGCGGCAGGTGCAGGACGGTGGCGCGCCGAGCGACGCGGAGCTCCAGGAGGTCGTCGACGAGTTCCGTCAGGACGGCAAGAAGTGGACGCTGATGCGGGCCACCAGCGACAAGCAGGAGTTGGTGGAGGTGGTGGTGTCCGAGGGCCGCGCGTGCATGGTGGCCGGCGGCTCGTACTACCTGGGGCAGTGGGACGCGAAGGACGAGGTGCTGGAGGTGGGCCGCGATGACGACGCGGGCGAGCCCGGCACCGGCGTGGTGTTGTCCGCCATCGCCGAGGTCCAGTTCACGCCCGACCCGGAGCTGTAGTCGGCTTGGGCCTCGTGCCCCGTCACGGATTGAGCACGCGGGCCATGCGCTCGCGTGTCTTCGCGTCGGGCAGTCTTCCGAAGCCGGCGCGGAGGTTGTCGGCGACGTGCTCGGGGTTGCTCGTGGCGGGCAGCGGGCAGTGCACGGCGGGGTGGCCGAGGATGAACTTCAGGAAGAACTGCGCCCAGCTCGAGCAGTCGAAGTCCGCGGCCCACTCCGGCAGCGCGCGGCCCTTCACCTGACGGAAGAGCTGGCCGGTGGCGAAGGGCTGCATGACGAGCACCGCCACGCCGTGCTCGGCGGCGGCGGGGAGCAGGCGCTTCTCGGCGTCGCGCTCGGCGAGTGAGTAGGGCAGCTGGATGAAGTCGAGCGTCTGCTCCTTCAGGAGCTTCTCCAGGTCATCGAAGGCGCCGCGCGCGTAGTGGGTGATGCCGACGTAGCGCACGCGGCCCTGGGCCTTCCACTCGCGCAGCACGGGCAGGTGGGTGCGCCAGTCGACGAGGTTGTGGACCTGGAGCAGGTCCATCCGTCCGCGCCCCATGTCCTTCACGGAGGTCTCCATTTGAGCGAGGCCCGCTTCACGGCCCGTCGTCCACACCTTCGTGGCGAGGAAGGGCTTGGGCACGTCGCCGAGCGAGGCGAGCACGTCTCCCACGACGCGCTCCGCCCGGCCGTACATGGGCGACGAGTCGATGAGGCGCGCGCCGGAGTCGAGGAAGCGCTGGAGCACCTGCTTCAAGGGGGCGCGCTCGTCGGCGGAGGTCCCCACGTCGAAGGTCTGCCAGGTGCCGAGGCCGATGACGGGCAGGGCCTCGCCTGACTTGGGGATGGGACGGGTGAGCATGGTGGCTTTCGCGGTG
>NZ_JABXEM010000135.1:0-29285 GCF_013372595.1 Myxococcus sp. AM011 | reverse complement strand
GTGTATAAGAGACAGCGTCCCGCCCGATGGGAGGGACGCGCGCCCCGGAAGGCCTGGGGGCGAGGTCGTCGTGACGCCATGCCCGCCCTCGCGCGAAGGCGGACCCTGTGCTGCTGCCGCCCGAATCAGCCCTGCTTGTCGGTGGTGGACGACTTGCCCTCGGCGCCCACGAGCGCCTTCAGGTTCGCCCCCACGTCCGCCGGGCCGGGCGTCATGCGGTGCAGCAGCGCCGCCACCGCCAGGTTCTGCGCGTCGTTGCTCAGACCCGGCTTGGAGAGGATCTCCTTGAGGTCCGCCGGCAGGTCCTTCTCGCCGTTGAGGTAGCCCCCCAGCGCCGTCTTCAGGGCCTCGCCATGGTCCAACGCGCCGTCCACCGCGGTGCCGAACGACACCGCCTTGACGAAGCGCTCGAAGAACTGGCCGTCGCCACCGACGATGTTGAACTTCGCGTTGGCGAACGCCTTGGCCAGCACCTCGGCCTGCGCGTGGGCGATGTCCTTGCGCACGCGGATGGTCTCCAGCTCGATGTCGCGCTCCTTGTTGAGCTTGAGGCGGAACTCCTCGTGCTCGCGGCCCACGCCGTCCATCAGCTTCATGGACGCCGCCTTCTCCGCGAGGCCCCGGGCCTCGGCGAACAGCTTCTCCTGGATGGCCGACGCCTCGGCGAGCTGCATCTCCTTCTTGGCGAACGCCTCCGCCTCGCCGCGCTTGTGGATGGCCACCGCCTCGGCCTCCTGCACGCGAGCCCGGGAGATGCCCTTCTCCTGCTCACCCGCGGCCTCCGCCAGCAGCCGCTCGCGGACGACCTGCGCCTGCGCGTGGCCCTGCTTTTCAATCGCGCCGGCCTCCGCCTCCTTCACGCGCACCTGCGCCATGCCCAGCTTCTCCGTGGCCGCGGCGTCCGCTTCCTTCACGCGGATGCCCGCCAGGCCCTCGGCGGCGGACTCGGCCTGGATGCCGTCGGCCAGCCGCATCTTCGCCTTGGCCGTCTTGTCGGCGGCCTCGAGGTCCGCCTCGGCGAGGGTGAGCTTCTCCTTCGCCATGAACACCGCCATCTCGCTGTTGGCCTTGGCGCCGTTCACGTCCTTGACGGTCTTCTCCTGCGCCTGGGCCTCGGCGTTGATGATGATCGCCTGCTTCTTGCGAAGGGCGTCGGACTCCACGCGCAGGTCCTTGATGCGCTCCTCCTCCTGCGCCACCGTCTTCTCCACGGCGATGCGGGCGCGCACCACGTCGGCGATGTTCTTCTTCTGCTCCTCGAGCGCCTTCTCCTTGTCGATGCGCTCCAGCTCCGTCTCACGCTCCCGGCTGATGGCCGCCAGCGAGCGGGCGCGCTCCACGTTCTCCGCCTCGACTCCCACTTCGCGCTCGCGGTGCTTCTGGGCCACTTCCACGTCGCGCGACTTGTTCTGCTCCTGGACGAGGATCTCCTGCTCCGCCTTGATGCGGGCGAGCTGCGCCTTGGAGTACTGCTCCTGCTTCACGCGCTCCGTCTCCGCGGACTCCTCGGCCTGCACCGTTTCAATGGCGCGCCGCTGCTTCGCGGAGGCCTCTTCACGCTGACGCTCCAGCTCGAAGATGCTCTGGTCGGCTTCCACATTGCGCTTCGTCACCGCCTGGCGCTCCGTCTGGCGCAGCTCGTTGGTGACGATGTTCTGCTCGGTGGTGAGCTTGGTGATCTTCCGGATGCCCTCGGCGTCGAGGATGTTGTCCTTGTCGAGCATCTCGACCGGGGTCTGCTCCAGATAGTCGATGGCGCAGTCCTCCAGCATGTAGCCGTTGAGGTCCCGGCCAATCACCTCCACCACGTTGTCCTTGATCTCCGCGCGCTTCGTGTAGAGGTCCACGAAGTTGAAGTTCTTGCCCACCGTCTTGAGGGCCTCGGAGAACTTGGCCTCGAAGAGCTTCTCGAGCGTCTCCTGGTCGCTGGCGCGCACGCAGCCGATGGACTGGGCGACCTTGAGCACGTCCTCACGCGTCTTGTTCACGCGCACGAAGAAGGTGACCTTGATGTCCGCGCGGATGTTGTCCTGGCAGATGAGGCCTTCCTTGCCGCGACGGTCGATTTCAACCGTCTTCAGCGCGATGTCCATCACCTCGGCCCGGTTGATGATGGGGAAGACCACCGCGCCGGTGAACGTCACCAGGGGCTCGGTCTTCAACGTGTTGACGATGAGCACCTTGCCCTGATCCACCTGCCGGTACAGGCGGACGATGGTCAGGACGATGCCCGTGAGGAGGATGACGCCTCCGCCGACGGCGGCTACCAAGGTGATGGGATCCATGGCCTTTTTCCTGTGAAGTATTGACAGCGGGCCTTGTATCAGGCGCCAGAGATCCCCCGCGAAAGCCCTCTGGCGTCGAATCCACACACGGTCCGCCCCCCTGATCGGACCGCGCCTCGACTCAAGTCATGTGCGCGCTCGCGAGCGGGCCAGCGCCGCGGCCCGCGTGGGGTCGCGAAGCTGGTCCATCTCTTCCGGCAACAGCCAGTCCACGGGCTCCACCTCGTAGACATCCCGCTGGGCGTCGTACGACAGCACCAGCGCGGGATCTCCCCGCTTGAGCCCGTTCTTCTTCGAGCAGACCACGTTCAGGATGAAGCCCGCCTCGCCGTCCTCGAACGTCGCGTGGCCGTTGCGGTCCGTGACGCCGCCGCTGGAGATGGTGCACACCCGGCCCATCAGCGAGTCGCGCCCCGGCGCCTTGCGCGCCACGAAGACGGGGCGCAGGGGCCGCACGGCGACGCCCGAAATCACCAGCCCCGCGATGAAGCAGAGAATCCCCACCGTGCTGTTGAGCAGCCACGAAGGCAGCACGCCACCCAGCAGCGCGTGCGCGGGAGGCGTGGCCAGGAGCGACAGGAACCACGAGAAGAACGAGACGAGGCTCACGGAGACCGTGAGCGGAATGCCCGCGAAGCCCAGCGTGGAGAGGATGCCGCCCTCCATGTGCGCGTCGTGGTCATGCGCGCCCATGGCCTTGCCGCCGCCCTGGATGGCCTCGCCCGCCGCCTTCGCTCCACCTTCCAGCGTCCCGGCCAGGGCCTTGCCCCCGCCCTCGAACGCCGCGCCCAGTGCCTTTCCGCCAGATTCGAAGTCGACGTGACCGCCATCGAGCAGGTCGATACCCACCGCTCCGATGATGACGAACAGCCAATATGTGAGCACCACGCCCATTGCCGTGGTGAAGATCGCGGTCGGAAACGCGAGGATGGCGTCGAAGAAGGGCGTCATCGTCGCCCCGGACTCTAATCGAGCCTGATTCCCTCCGAAAACCGCCCCCGTCGATTTCCTGGCCGGCCGCTCGCCGGGCCACCGAGCGAAGCCCGCATTGCCTTCCGGTGCGCGCCTCGACGTCGTGTCCGGGGTCCACCCCCACCCGGACCGTGGAACGATGCCACCCTCGGGGCAACGGCCCGGCGCGAAATGCAACGCCGGGCCGCGGGCCGTTGGACTCAGGCGGGGACGACCTCCACCACGCTGGGCGGCATGTACGTCGGCAGCACGCGGTGGATGCGCAGCCCGGCCTTCTCCACCAGCGCGGTGTACTCCGCGCCAGTGCGCTCCTGGCCGCCCACCAGCACCAGCATGGCCATGTCGTAGAGGTTGCCGAAGTGCTGCACGTTGTCGCCCGGCAGCACCGTCTCCACGATGAGCAGCTTCGCTCCTGGGTGCATCGCCTCGCGCATGTTGGTGAGGATCTTCAGGCTGCGCTCGTCGTCCCAGTCGTGGAGGATCTGCGACAGGATGTAGATGTCGTGACCCGACGGAATCTTCTCGAAGAAGTTGCCCTCCAGCACCTCGGCGCGCGGCGCCACGCCCAGGTTCGACAGGCGCGCGGTGGCCTCCGCCTTGACGTGCGGCAGCTCGAAGAGCGCGCCCCGGAGGTTCGGATGGGACTGGAGGATGTGCGCCAGCAACGTGCCCGTTCCACCGCCCACGTCCACCACGGACTTCGCGGTGGAGAAGTCATACGCGCCCACCACCGCCGGAGCATTGAGGCTCTGATACGCGGCCATGCTGCCGTTGAAGATGGCCGCGTCCTCCGGATGCTTGGACATGTAGCCGAAGAAGCTGTCCCCCATGAACTTCTCCACCGAGGGCTGGCCCGTCTTCAGCGACGACGCCAGGTCTCCCCACGCCTGCCACGACAGCAGGTGGCCGTGCGCGCGCAGTGAGCCGTACACCGAGCCGGGGCTGTCCTTGCGCAGCATGTGGCCCAGCTCCGTGAGCCCGAAGCGCTGGCTCTGCTCGTCCTTGACCAGCACCCCCAGGCCGGTCAGGAGTCGGAGCATGCGTCGGAGCGCCGGAGCATGGGTGCCGCTGGCCTGCGCGAGTTCCTCCACTGTCTTCGGCACCTCACCAATGGTGTCCGCGATACCAAGCTCCGCCATGATCTGCAGGCTGCGGGAGACCCAGAAGCCGTAGACCATCTGGGTCATCACGACCGCGGGCGGAGGAGACGGGCTGGGAGCGACAGGAGCGGTGTTGACGGGACGAGGTTGCTGGCTCATGCAGGGGGGGACCTTGCGCGGGGGGAGTGAGACGCGGCAATTCTGAAACCTAAAAGGTAGGCTGTAAAAGCACTATTGGTCAGTTCCCTCGCAATCCCCGCCTTTTGTCGTGCGCGCATACATCACCCACCGTCAAGCCCTTCCGTCCGTGGAGTTGGAGTCACTGCGAGACGCCCTGCTGGGCTCACGTTTCGTGGCTCGCAGCCCGCTCATGGGCACGTTCCAGGCGAGTCGGGGCTTCGCCTTCATCTTCACACATGAAGGCAGGAGCACCCTGGAGGCGCGCTTCCCGTTCCTGCGCGCATACCTCGCGCGGGTGCTGGAACCGGACAGCGCGCGCGGCCTCTGGCCATGGCGGGAGCGACTGTTCGGCTCGAAACAACCGAGCCCCAACGCGTTCTATCTGAACCTGCTGTTGCTCGATGCCGGCAAGAGCGTGGGCCGACACATCGATGCGACCTTGCAGGGCCCCAGCGGCGTCCCTGACGCGACGCCTCGCCATGTGAGCGTCCTGTATCTCCAGATGCCTCGCGGCGCGCGGGGCGGCGCGCTGCGTCTGCTCCACGACAATCACCGCGTGGGTGAAGTGCGGCCGCGGCCCGGGCTGCTGGTCCACTTCCAGGGCCACCTCCAGCACGAGGTGCGGCCGTTCCTCGGCGCCCAGGATGACTCGCAGCGCGCAAGCCTCGTCTGCGAGCAGTACGTCTTCCCTCCAGAGGCCCTGGCCCGACTGCCGGCCTTTCGCATCCAGTCCAAGGCCGGCTTCGCCGCGTACCTGGACGCGCAGCGCGAGCGCACCGATACCTGAGACAAAAATGAGAGACCGACACGGCGAGCGCTCGGGCGCTTGTCTATCGGCTTGTTCATGTCTTTCTCGTCCTGTGCGCCGTGGGTGGTGGGTGCCCCAGTAATGGGGGATGCCGGGTCTGTCCTGTGCCGGGTTCACCGCACGGTGAGACTGAGGGACAATGACCTGCCGTCTCGATGGGGGCGGACGACCGATTCGTTTTTCAGGAGGCACCGTGGCTGTCGATCCGCAGGGCACCGACGTTCAGCGCTTCATCCAGGAAGACCCCGGGGGGCCGCTGGTGATGATGAACCTGGTGCGGTTCAAGGAAGGGGGCCGGGCTTCGTTCGCGGAGTACGCGAGCGCCATCATGCCCTTCATGATCAAGGCGGGCGCGCAGCCCCTCTATGCGGGCGACGGCTCCACCGCGCTGGTCGCCGAGCCGGGGCAGACGTGGGACGCGGTCATGCTGGTGCGCTACCCGAGCCGCGCCGCGTTCCTCCAGATGGTGAACGACCCGGACTACCAGCGCTTCAGTCACCTGCGCACGGCCGCGCTGCACGAGGCGGTGATGCAGGCGACGCTGCCCTGGGCGGCCTCGCCTCCCTGAATCTGGCGTGTCCTTCAGCGCCCGGCGACGAGGCGCAGGTCCGCGGTGGGCACGAAGCCAGGCGGACGTCGGTGCCGCGTGGCCTGCTCATAGGCATGAGCGAGCTTGAGCAACGTGGGCTCGCTCCATGCTCGACCGATGAACGACAGCCCCACGGGAAGTCCACGCACGTAGCCCGCGGGCACCGTGAGGGTGGCATAGCCGGAGACGGCCGCGGGCGTGGAGCTGCTGCCCAGCCAGTGGTCTCCGTTCACCAGGTCGATGAGCCCCGGAGGCGCCTGCGTGGGCGCGACGAGCGCGTCCAACTGGTGCTTGCGCATCACCGCGTCGATGCCCTGCTCGCGTGACAGCTTGCGACTGGAGGCCAGGGCCTTGAGGTACTTCGCGTCGGAGAGCGAGCCGCGCGCCTGCGCCTGACGCAGCAGCTCCTGGCCGAAGTACGGCATCTCCACGTCCTGGTGCTCCTCGTTGAAGCGGATGAGGTCCGCGAGCGTGCGCAGCTTCGTCCTGTCCCCCAGGCTCGCGAGCCACGCCTCGGTTCCGGCCTTGAACTCGTACAGGAGGACTTCGAACTCGGGGTCATCCAGCTTGGGCGCGTTGGGAATGGAGGCCGGGTCCACGAGGATGGCGCCCTTGGACTTCATGACCTCCAGCGCCTGCTCCACCAGCGCGTCCGTGGCGGCGTGGTAGCCGAAGAAGCGCTCGCGTGCGACGCCGATGCGCGCGCCCTTCAGCCCGTCCGCGTCCAGGAACTTCGTGTAGTCGAGCCCCGTGCGGCCCTGGCTCGCGGCCGTCGCCACGTCGGCGGCGTCGATTCCCGCGAGCACGGTGAGCAGCGCGGCGGCATCCGCCACGGTGCGAGTCATGGGGCCCGCGGTGTCCTGGCTGTGGGAGATGGGGATGATGCCTGAGCGGCTGACCAGCCCCACCGTCGGCTTGAGCCCCACCAGCGAGCACGCCGCGGAGGGCGACACGATGGAGCCGTCCGTCTCCGTGCCCACGGCCACGACACACAGGTTCGCGGCCGTCGCCGCGCCCGAGCCCGAGCTGGAGCCCGAGGGCGACCGGTCCAGCGCATAGGGATTGCGACACTGGCCGCCGCGTCCACTCCAGCCGCTGGCGGAGCGCGTGGAGCGGAAGTTGGCCCACTCGCTGAGGTTCGTCTTGCCGAGGATGACGGCACCCGCCGCGCGCAGCCGCTCCACCACGAACGCATCCCGCGAGGGCACGGCGCCGACGAGCGCGAGCGAGCCCGCGGTGGTCTGCATCCGGTCCGCCGTGGCGATGTTGTCCTTGATGAGCACGGGGATGCCATGCAGCGGACCGCGCGCGCCCTTCTCCTTGCGCTCCTTGTCCAACGCCTGGGCAATGGCGAGCGCGTCCGGGTTCAGCTCGATGACGGACAGCAACGGCAGCGAGCCGGTGCGGTCCGTTGCCGCGATGCGCGCCAGGTAGCGCTCCGTGAGGCCGTGCGCGGTGTACTTCCCTTCCCCCATGCCCGCCTGAAGCTCGGCGATGGTGGTCTCCTCCAACTCGAAGGGACGGGCGGAAGGCGCGGGCTGTCCCTCTGGATTGCCAGAGGCCTCCAGGGAGGCCATGGCCGTGACAGCGGCCGTGCCACCGAGGAAGGCGCGACGACTCATTTCCCAGGAGCGATGACCGGGAGGCGTGGGCTTTTTCATGGGGTCGTGCGCAGTACAGCAGTGGCGCATGGCTTGTCGCAAGCGAGGCGGGGCGCACATGCGGAAGTCCCGCGCGACTCGCACGCACCTGTTACGGTTCCACACCGACATGGCCTCGAATCTGACGCTTCTGGCGGGACCTGACGCGCTGCGGCTCCTGCGCGCGCGAGGGCTGCGCGGGGATGACGTGGACGTCGTTCCTGGAGCTTCCGGTGGTCCCAAGTGGTTGGTGCTCGCGGGCGTGGATCGCGCCCTCTTCGGCGAGCTGTTCAAGGGGCGCACCCGTCCCCTGCATCTGATTGGAAGCTCCATCGGGAGCTGGCGGCTGGCGTGTCTGGCGCAGAACGACCCTGTGTCCGCGCTGCGCCGCTTCGAGGCGGCGTACATCGACCAGCGCTATCCACCCAAGCCCTCGCCAGCCCTGGTGAGCGAGACGAGTGAGCGCATCCTCGACGCGCTCCTGGGCGACGACGGGATGAAGGAGATCCTCCACCACCCCTGGGCGCGGCTGCACATCGTCACCGCGCTGTGTCGTGGCCCCATGGGCGCGGAGCATCCCCGCGTGCAGCTCCTCGGGTTGGCGCTGTGCGCCATGGGCAACGTGGTGAGTCGCAAGAGCCTGAGCCTCCACCTGCGCCGCGTCGTCTTCGACACGGCGGGCGACACCAGTCCGTTCAGGGCCCAGAAGGACCTGCCCTCCGTCCACCTGCCCTTGACGGAGGAGAACCTGAAGCCGGCGCTCATCGCCTCGGGCTCGATTCCGCTGGTGCTCAGCGGCGTGCGCATCCCCGGCGCGCATCCGGGCGTGTACCGGGATGGTGGCGTCGTCGACTACCACCTGGACCTGGACTTCGGGCCCGGTGAGGGCCTGGTGCTGTACCCGCACTTCTATCCGTACGTGGTGCCCGGCTGGTTCGACAAGGCCCTGCGCTGGCGAAGGGCGAAGCCGGAGAACTTCCGGAGGGCGCTGCTCATCTCCCCTTCCCCCGAGCTGGTCGCGAGGCTCCCCGGTGGCAAGATTCCGGACCGCGTCGACTTCGAGCGGATGACGGACACCGCGCGCATCCGCGCCTGGAACCAGGTGGTCTCCGAGAGCGAGCGGATGGGAGACGAGCTCCAGGAGCTCATCGCCACGGGCCAGCTCGCCGAGCATGTCCGGCCCCTCTGAGCGTGGCGCCTCAGGGGCGTGACGGTGGGGACTCGTCCTCCAACTGGACCTGGTCCACGTAGCACCAGCCCCAGTTCTCACCGGGCTCCAGCGAGCGGATGAGCGGATGTGCCGTCCCGTGGAAGTGCCCCGTGGCGTGCTTGTTCTTCGAGTCGTCGCAGCACCCCACGTGGCCGCACGTCATGCACAGCCGCAGGTGCACCCAGGTGTCGTGGAGCTTGAGGCACTCCTCGCAGCCCTTCGTCCGGGCCCGCACGGGACGAAGCTGGTCCAGGTGGCCACACGGGCCCGTGCCCTCCTTCGGGTGGAACTCGATGGTGGCCTGCGGGTCGATGAGCTCCGCCGCCGTACGCGGCGTGGCGGGCGCGGGTGCCGGCAGGTCCACTTGGAGTCCCTCTGGAGGCGGCGCGCGGAACAGCTCGGCGCCGCGCTCGAAGACCGAGACGGAGCCCTTGAGGACCAGCTCGTCCCCCACCTCGAAGCGCGTGTGGGGACCCAGTTGCGACAGCAGCTCTCCGTCCCTTCGCAGCGACAGGACCTGGAACGGGCCGTCCGCGCGCTGGACCAACGCCTCCATCGTCATGCCCACGACGGGCGCGCCGGAGCGGACCGTCACGCGCCGCGAGCCGAGGCAGTCATCCTCCAGCGCGCACACGAGCAGCGGCTTCTCCAGCGAGCCCGACAGGCGCAGCGCCGCGTAGCCCGAGCGCCGCACGGCCTCCTCGTGGTCTTCAATCTCCTCCGCCGACTGACGGTAGTCCTCCAAGACAGAGGACAGCACGGCCACCAGGCTCTCCAGTTCCTCGCACACGACGACATCCGCACCGGCCGTGCTCATCGGCTCCACATCGGCGACGGTGCGGACGCGCGCCACCAGTCGCAGCGTGGGGTTCTCCATCCGCGCCACGGCCACCACGCGGTGGGCCATGGCGACCTCGTCGTCGACCACCATCAGGAGTTTGGCGCGTTGGACGCCCGCGACGCGCAGCGTGCGCTGCCGCGCGTAGTCGCCGCGCAGCACCACCATGCCCTCGGCCTCCGCTTCGTTCGCCCCCTGGGGGCTCAGGGTGGTGACGAGGAACGGAACGCCCGAGCCGCGCAGCACGCGCGACAGCCTGCGCGCCCCGTCTCCATAGCCCGCGACGATGACGTGGTTCTCGAAGCGCGCGAAGGACTCGGCCGCCAGCGCCTCCGACTCGTCCGTGGTGGGGCTCTCCTGCGCCAGCGCGCTGCGCCCTCTGCGGGTGAGCCGACCGCCTGCCCAGATGCCCAGCCGGGACAGCGCCGGCGTGAGCACCATCAACATCACCGTGGCCGCGATGAAGGCCTGGGAGCCCGCGGGGACTCCCGCTGGAAACAGCCCCAGCTTCCGGCCGCTGCGCTCCAGCACGAAGGAGAACTCCCCCACCTGGGCCAGGAGCAGCGCGCTCTCCACCACCACGGGCGGTCGATAGCCGAGCGCCAGCACGCTGATGCCCGTCGTCACCGCCTTCACGACGAGCACCGCGACGATGGCCAGCAACACCTCCGGCAGGTGGGCCACCAGGAAGCCCACGTCGAGCAACATGCCCACGGAGACGAAGAACGTGGCGCTGAAGAGAATCTGGAGCGGGAGGATTTCTCCGAAGGCGTGCTCGCTGAAGCGGCTCTCGCTGACGACGAGGCCCGCGAGGAAGGCCCCCAGGGACACGCTGACGCCCGCGAGGCTGGTGAGGTACGCGGTGCCGAAGCACACGGCGATGACGGTGAGCAGGAACAGCTCTGGCGAGCACGTGCGGGCCACCACCTCCAGCAACCTGGGCATCAGCCGTCGCGCCACCACCAGCACCGCGATGATGATGCCGAGCGCCTTGGCGAACGCCCACACGAAGTGGAGCGGCGTGTCCCCCTTCCCCGCCAGCACGGGGACGAGCAGCACCATCATCACCACCGCGAGGTCCTGGAAGATGAGCAGCCCCAGGGACACCTGCCCCACGTCGGACGAAGTCCCGCCCCGGTCTCCGAGCAGCTTGAGGACGATGGCGGTGGAGGACAGCGCCACCAGGAAGCCAGTGAACAGCGCGGGCCTCCACGCCACGCCGAACAGCATCAAGAGCCCCATCATCCCCACGGAGGCCAGCCCCACCTGGAGCCCTCCGCCTCCGAACAGGAGCGTCTTGAGCCGGGACAGTTTCTCCAGGCTGAACTCCAGCCCGATGCTGAACAGCAGCAGGATGACGCCCAGCTCCGCGGCGGAGTTGACCAGCTCCAGGTCCTTCACCAGGGCCAGGGAGTTGGGGCCAATCACCGCGCCCGCGAGCAGGAAGCCGACGATGGGCACCAGCCGGAAGCGGTGGCCCACGTAGGCCATCACCGCGCCCGCGGCGATGAGGATGACGATCTCCTGCAGGAACGGCGGCGAGGAGGCGGAGGCGAGAGGGAACATGGACGGAAGGGCGGCGGTCCGACCGGGCCACACGCGAGCCGAGCCTGCCCCAGCATGAGAGTCCGCCAGCGCGGCGCGCCCCGGATTCGTGCACCAGTCACCGTCACCGCCCCTCCCATGGCGCCGGAATGAGCAACGGCCGACACCCTCGCGAGAGGATGCCGGCCGTCTGACTTCAAGAGCACTCAGGACCGCTGAAGCGAGTGGAGCACCTCCGGGTCCGGGCCTGTGAGGCACCCGTCCCCGGAAGCGAGCCGCCTCTCCGAGAAGAGAGGCGGCGGTCCGACTAGTTCAGGCGGCGACGACGGTGCAGCAGGCTGAGGAGCGCCAGGGCGAGCATGCCCGCCGGAGCACCCGCGCCCGTGGACGAGCACCCACCCCCATCATCCGGGGTGGCCGTGGCCTCCACCGTGACGCTGTGGGTGGCACCCGCGGGGTCCTTCACCGTCAGCTTGAACGTGAACGTGGCGCTGTCGTCATCCAGCTCCGGAACGTCCACGCTGAGCACCGCCTTGGTCGACTCGTTGAGCGTGACGCCCGGGCCGCCCGTCTGCTCCCACTTGTAGGTCAGGGCATCGCCATTCGCGTCGGTGGAAGCCGAGCCGTCGAGGGTCATCGACGTCTGGCTGCCATTGAGGATGATGCGGGCCTTGGCCACCGGCGCGGTGTTCTCCACCGGCGCCGCCGTCACGGTGATGACCACCAGGGAGGCCGTGCTGCTCGCCGCCCCGTCGCTCACCACCAGGCTGAACACCAGGTCACGCTCCGCCGTCACCGTCGGAGCGGTGAAGGAGGGCTGGGCCGCCGTGGCGTCGGACAGCGTCACGGACGGGCCGCTGACCTGGGTCCACGCATACGTCACCGCCGTGCCGTCGGCATCGCTGCTCGCGGTGCCATCCAGCGTCACGGTGGCGCCGGACTGGGCGGTAGCCGCCGCGCCCGCGTTCGCCGTGGGAGCACGGTTCACGTTGCGCACCGTCACCGCCACGACCTTCGTGGTGGTGGTCTTGCCGTCGCCCACCGTCACGCGGAACGTGAGTTCCGCGTTGGCATCCACCTCGCCCGCGTCGAACGTCGCGGTCGCGGTGTTGGCGTTCTGGAGGGTCACCGTGGTGCCCGTCAGCTGCGTCCACACGTAGGTCAGCGTGTCGCCGTCCTCATCCGTGGCCTCGGCAACGAGGGAGACAGTGCTCCGCTCGTCGGCCGTCACCGCGGACGCCGACACCACCGGAGCCCGGTTCGGAATGTTCGTCGGGTTGATGGTGATGACCACCAGGGAGGCCGCGCTGCTCGCGACCCCGTCACTCACGACCAGGCTGAACACCAGGTCGCGCTGCGCCTGCACCGAAGGAGCGGTGAAGGTCGGCTGGGCGGACGTCGCATTGGACAGCGTCACGGACGGGCCGCTGACCTGGGTCCACGCGTAGGACAGCGCGGTGCCATCGGCATCGCTGCTCGCGCTGCCATCGAGCGTCACGGTGGTGCCGGACACGGCGGAGGCCGCCGTACCCGCGTTCGCCGTGGGAGCACGGTTCACGTTGCGCAGCGTCACCGTCACGTCCTGGGTCGCCTCGACGGTGCCATCGGACACCGTCACGCGGAACGTGAGCACCTCGTCGGCGTCCACGTCACCCGCGTCGAAGTCCGCGGTCGCCGAGTCGGCGTTCGCGAGCGTCACCGGCGTGCCCGTCAGCTGCGTCCACGCGTAGGTCAGCGTGTCGCCATCCGGGTCGGTGCCCTGGGCCACGAGGGAGACGGTGCTCCGCTCGTCGGCCGTCACGTCGGACGCCGTCACCGCCGGGGCGCGGTTCACCGGGTTGACCACCACGTTGACCGTGTCGCTGGCGGTGGAGCTGCCGTCGCTCACCGTCAGGCGGAAGGTCAGCGTCTCACCGGTCGCCGTCTCCGGCGCGGTGAAGGTGGCGATGGCCGAGGTGGCGTTGGTGATGCCCACCGGCGTACCGGCCGTCTGCACCCAGGTGTACGTCAGGGTGTCGCCGTCCGCGTCGCTCGCCGAGCCGCTCAGCGTGGCCACGGCGCGCTCGTCCACGGCACCATCCAGGCCCGCGTTCACCGTCGGAGCGCGGTTGATGTGCAGCACGTTCACCGTCACGTCCTGGGTCGCCTCGGCGGTGCCATCGGACACCGTCACCCGGAAGGTGAGGATGGCGGTGGCGGCCACTTCGCCCGTCGCGAAGGAAGCGTTCGCGGTGTTGGCACCGGACAACGTCACCGCCGTGCCGGACAGCTGCGTCCAGGCGTACGTCAGCGTGTCACCGTCCGCATCCGAGGCCGTGGCCGCGAGGGTGGCGGTGCTGCGCTCGTCGACCGTCACCGACGAGGCGGTGACGACGGGGGCGCGGTTCACGTCGTTGATGACCACGTCCACGGTGTCGTTCACGCTGACCTTGCCGTCGGAGACGGTGAGGCGGAACGTGAGCGTCGTGGCGAAGTCCACCTCGGGGGTCGCGAACGTGGCGGAGGCCGCCGTGTAGCCCGTCAGCGCCACCGGCGTGCCGGACACCTGCGTCCAGAGGTAGGTGATGCTGTCGCCGTCCGCGTCGCTCGCGGAGCCGGACAGCGTGAAGCTGCCACGCTCATCCGCGGAGCCGTCCAGGCCCGCGTTCACCGTGGGAGCGCGGTTGACGTTGAGGATGCGCACCGTCACGTAGTCCGTGGAGGTCAGGCTGCCGTCGCTGACCACCAGGCGAAGGACGATGTCGCGGTCCGACGCCACTTCAGGAGCCGTGAAGGTCACCGTGGCGGTGTTGGCACCGGCCAGCGTGACCGCCGTGCCGGAGAACTGCGTCCAGGAGTACGTCAGGGCGTCGCCGTCGGCGTCCGTCCCGCTGCCCGTCACCGACACCGCGGTGCGCTCGTTGACGATCTGATCCGCACCGGCATTGGCGACCGGAGAACGGTTCAGACACACGTTGTCGTCCGCCGCCAGTGCGGTGAACGGGGTGTTGGTGATGCCGCTGAAGGACAGGTTGTCCAGCGCCCAGCCCGTCGCTCCGACGAAGTTGTCGGTACCGATGCGGAAGCGGATCTGCACCGTCTGGCCAGCGTACGTGGTGCCCAGGTCCAGGGTCGCGGGGTTGAGCGTGGGGAAGTTCGCGCTCGTGCCGACGATGGCCTGACGACCCTGCAGCGGGTTCAGCACGCCCGGGGCGGTATCCAGCACGCCGCCGTACAGCGGCCCGCCGATGTCGATCCACGTCTGACCGTTGTCATTGGTGAGCTCGATGACGGCGCCGTCGTAGTTGAAGCTGGCGTCGGCCTCGAAGTCGTGGGCGTGGTCGAACGTGACGATGAACGGCGCGGTGGTGCTCACCTCGAGGGGCGGCGTCTTCAGCCAGAAGTCCGTGGGGACCCCCAGGTTCTCACCGAAGAAGGCGCGGTCGATGAACGCCTCGTCGACGTAGACGAGCCCGAAGTAGTTCTCGGTGACGGTCGGCGACTCGCTGGACTCCAGCTCCCAGGGGAGCGTCGCGGGGTTGGACTGGACGGTCTCCGTGCGGCTGCTCTCCGGAACCTCGTCGTAGTTGGTCATCGCGGTCAGCGACGCAATCACGTCGCCCGGGACCGCCTGGTTCTCATCGCGGAAGGAGATGATGAACTCCGCGACGGAGTTCGGCGCGGCGCCCGTCAGCGTCACGGGCACGGACACCGTCGCCTGACCGAAGACGGCGATCTCCGGCAGCCGGACAAAGCCGCCGTTGGCGATGCTGACACCGCGGGTCGGGGAGAACACGGTGATGGAGCCATTGCGCGAGGGGTGCGAGCCGGTGTTCGCGATGGTGACGAGGATGCGGCCCGTCTCACCATTGTCGAGCACGCCGTCGCGATCACACGAACTGGCGGGCAGATCGTCGGAGAGCGTCGCGCCGTCGAGCCCCAGGGCGGGACCCGTGCGGAAGCTCTCCACCACACCCTCATGAGTCGTGGAGACGTAGGACGGGCCCACGGCGCCGACACCGGCGCCGCGCTTGGCGAAGGCCACCCACATGCGCTCGGCATCCTCGGGGTCCACGGCATGGGCGCCCGCGAGGATGGCGTCACGCGCCTCCAGGAAGGTGGGCGCGGTCGGCGTCTGCATGTATCCCAGGACGATGTACTGCTTCATCCGGTCCTGGGCGACCTGGAACGGGTGCGCGCGCAGCAGCGACGTATAGGCCTCCCAGAGCATGGTGGCCCACACCTCGCCGGAGTTGTGGAACTGCGAGTTCACGCTGGCGTTCGGGATGATGGGCGCCGTGGTGGGCAGGGGCGACGAGTTCGAGATGTGGCGGAACGTCAGCGCGTTCTTCGCCATGTCGGAGGAGTACGTCACGCGGCGGATGCCGAAAAAGGCGCTGTCGGGAGAGCCGTAGCGCGGGGCGAACTCGGCGGCGCCGTATGCGCCCGTCCAGTTGGGATTGGAGGGGACGTTGATGTCCTCCGGCCGGGTCACCATGAGCAGCGCGTGGAAGTCAGCCCAACCCTCACCCATGGAACGCCCCTGCTGGTTGATCAAACCCGAGGAGTTCATGACGAGGCGGTTGCTGATGTAGTGCCCCCACTCGTGCGCGACGATGATGTTGTCGACGGTGCCGTCCGGGCCGATGCTCGCCTCACGAACCAGGCGCACGTTGAGGCCCGCGGCGTTGCGGAGCAGGTTGCCATCCGACAGGGTGATGCGCAGCAAGGGGATGGTGATGGCGGCGGAAGCCCCCCCCATGTCCGCGACAGGTCCGGCGGCATTGTCGGCGATGATGATGCCCCGCGCGCCTGCGGCCTGGGCCACGGTGGCCTTGACGAGGAAGTCGCAGTTACCGCGGTCGATGAGGGCGATGTTGCCAGCCACCGCCGCCGCGTTGGTCAGCGCGGTGCAGCCGTCCGTCGGGGACGTTCCAGGCGCGGTCACCCCATCCAACGCGATGATGACGTCACCCACCACGTCGAACACTTGAGGGCCCATGCCCGAAGCGATACCGACGGCATAGTTGCCCGCGACGTTGCCCGGAGCGTTCACCGTCAGGCGCGCGATGCGCGGGCCGGAGAAGCGGTACATCTGCATGCGCGGCGAGGCACCATCCGCCGGCGTCGTCATGTTGGCGTTGTCCATGCCGCTGTAATCCTGCGCCTGCGCCAGGATGCGGTCGTTGCCAACACCGCCGCGCCCGAAGTTGTCGGCCTGAGCATTGCCCGTCGACTCGTCGAACCCGGTGTCGTAGTACCAGTCGTGCAGCCAGTTGTTCATGAAGAACAAGCTGGTCGTCGCCGCGGAGATCTGCTCGGCGTTGGCGTTCGGCTGGATGTCGAACAGCATCGTGCGGTCGAACACGCCGGGAGCCGTGACGGTGGGGCGAAGGTCGCCCGTGTTGTAGAGGTCCGGAGCCACGAGGTCCGCGAACGCGTCCACGTTGTTACCGGTCGTCACCGTGGCACCGGCCGGCAGCCACGGGTCATTCTCGCTGTAGGGCGCGTTCTGCAGGGTGACGAGCGAGGGGGGGACGAACGCGGGCCGGAAGCCCGTCGGCGCACCGTCCGGGTGCGGCGTGGCGTTCGTGCCCGCGGGGCCGTCGTGAGGCGTATACGGGGGTGTGGAGTCCGCGAAGACGCGATAGCTGAAGGCGGCCTGCTCGCGCATGTCCTTGCGAGACAGCACTCGGCCATCCACCGCGGAGATGACGTACGAGTAGGCGTCCGAATCGACACTGTCCCCGCGGCCGGTGAAGACTTCGACGTAGTACGCGGGCACCAGCGCGTTCGGCAGTTCGTAGTAGACCTGCTTGGCGCGCGCGGGCTCCAGGAGGCCCTCTTCCTGAGGACGCGCGTACGAGGCCAGGGTGTAGTGCGTGTAAGGCCCCGTGGGCTTCGCGCTCTTCACCTCCGCCAACAGGCTGCCGTCGAGCGCGGAGCCGGTGACATCCTGATAGGCAGCGGCGATGGCGGACTTGGCGGACAGCTTGAACTGCAAGCGCTCCGGGACCGTGCGCGTCGCCGTCACGTGCTCGGAGATGGTGCCGGAGATCGACACCAGTTCGTTGTTCTTGTTCAAGAGCAACCGGAGGCTCTGGCGGAACACCTCGACACCGGAGATCTCCTGCGCCACGGTGACAACCTTGACGCCCGCGGCCATCTGCTTGACACCGGAGACGCGCGCACCAGCCATCTCGAACGACTTCACGCCATACATCGCCGTGTAGTCGCCAAGCTGGGCGAGGGCCGCCTGCGCCGGCGCCATGCTGGCGTACTGCGCCTTCAGCTTGTTGTTCGTCTGAGCGCCACCGTTGGCCCAGAGGAAGCGGGGCGCGCCAGTGTGCTCGTCGCGGTGGGTGACACGGACATTCGTGTCGGCGTCCACCGGCTTGAAGCTCGCGGTGGTACGGCTCGCGGGCTTCGCCTCAAGGAATGCGTCGTAGTTCGGCAGCGTCCGGGCGAAGGAGCCGGTACCTGAAAGTACCAGCGCCAGGCCGGACAGCTTGGCAACCAACCTTCTCACGTGGGGGTGCTCCCATGGGATTGCGCGGGGTGGGAGCCGCCCGGGAGACCCGATACGTCGCTTTCCGACAACCTCGCCGGAAGTTCAGGTCTGTTCTGATTGGCTCCCAGGTGACAATTTGTCACCTGTTGGAGAGATTAGTGCCTTTACTGGTGTAAGTTGAAAGGCGACATCGCGGTTATTTCTACGATGGCGGGAGATTTCCGCATCCACGAGAGACCGGGTCTGAAAAATGCCCTGTCAAATCAGGTGGCTACAGTGTTCGTTGGCCACATTCCAGTGCTGGCGGACCTACCCGGGTTCCCCCGTGTCAAGCCAGACACGACGCGGAGTCCGTGCGGGAGTCGAGCCCCTGACAGTCCGCCTCGTGAGCGGCCGCCCTGCCCCGCCTGGAGCAAACCCAGTACGTGAGGCGCTGGCGCGCGGCGAGCGGATGCAGGAGCGCGGCGACGATGGAGCGCACGAAAGAGAAAACCCCGGCCACCATTGCTGGTAACCGGGGTCTTCAACCTTGCGGCGCTTCCGAAGCCAGACAGGCTTCAAAAGACACCAAGTTGCGGGGGCAGGATTTGAACCTGCGACCTTCGGGTTATGAGCCCGACGAGCTACCAGGCTGCTCCACCCCGCGCCATGTTGTGTCTGCCTATAAACACCAGAGGCCCGGCTTTCTATTCTCCGGGCCTCTGGCATTCCTAATTGCGGGGGCAGGATTTGAACCTGCGACCTTCGGGTTATGAGCCCGACGAGCTACCAGGCTGCTCCACCCCGCGTCAGCGGCGAGGGAGGTAGTACCGCCCCTCGCCGTGGACTGCAACATCTATTTCCCACGAACCCGAACACGCTTCAAACATGTTCGGGCGCGGTGAATCACTTGCCGAACTTGCTGAAGAGATCAGCGAGCGTGCCGAAGCCCTTCTTTCCAGCGGCGGCGCCCTGCGGCTGCTGCGTCTTCTGCCACTCCTCCACCTCGGCGCGCTCTTCGGCGCGCACCGCGGCGGTGACGGACAGACGAATCTTGCCGGAGGCGTCGATGTCGAGAATCGCCACCTTCACCTCCTGGCCGAGCGCGTAGTGCTTGCGCAGATCCGTGCCGCGCTCGGTGCCCGTCTCGCTCGCGGGGAGCAGACCCTTGCCACCCGGGAACTGGAGGAACACGCCGTAGGGCTCGATGCGGTCCACCTTGCCCACCACCACCTGCCCCGCCTTGGGGCGCGGCGCGGCCGGAGCCGAAGGCGCGGACTTCTCCGCCGCCACCGGAGCCGTACGCTCCTCGGGAGGACGCTGCGCCTCCTCCTCGGAGATGCGGCGCAGGCCGATGCGCTTTTCGTTCACGTCGATCTTCTCGACGGCGACCCAGATGGTCTCCCCTTCCTTCACGACGTCGCGCGGGTGCGCGATGCGCCGATCACTCAGGGCGGAGATGTGGACCAGGCCGTCCACGCCGGGACGCAGCTCCACGAAGGCGCCGAACTGCTGGAGCCGGACGACCTTGCCCTGCAGGCGGTCTCCCTCCTTGATCTCGGAGATCGCCTTCTTGAACGGGTCCTCCTGCCGCGAGCGCATGGACAGCGTGATGCGCTCCTTCTGCTTGGTCTTGTCGGGCGAGTTGGGCTGCGCGGGCTCCATGCGCAGGATCTCCACCTCCACATCGTCGCCGGACTTCACCACGTCGCTGGGGTGACCCACGCGCGTGTACGAGAGCTCGGAGACGGGGATCATTCCCTCCACGCCGCCCAGGTCCACGAACACGCCGAAGTCGCGCACGCCGGAGACCTTGCCCTTGACGATGCTGCCCTGGGCCAGGTTCTTGCGCGTCTCCGAGGCGAGCTGACGCTGCTCGTCCTCGAGCAGCGAGCGGCGCGACAGCACCACGTTGCGGTCACGCACTTCCGTGACGCGGAACTTGAGCTTCTCGCCGATGAACTGGTCCGGCTTCTCCACGTAGCGCAGGTCCAACTGGCTGATGGGGCAGAAGGCGCGCTGGTCGCCGATGGCGACCTCCACACCGCCCTTGTTCACGCTCAGCACCATGCCCTCGACGGGCATGCCGGAAGCGCGAGCCTCGGCCAGCATCGCCATGGACGCGCTGCCCTTGGCTAGCGCGCGGCTCAGGACGATGCCCTTGGCGCCCAATTCGATGACGTGCGCCTCCAGGCTGTCGCCGACGCCGAAGCGCAGGATGCCCTCGTCGTCCTTGAGCTCGCGAAGCTCGATCATCGCCTCGCTCTTGGACGAGCCCTCCAGCGACACGAACGCGGTGTCCGCGCCGAGCTGGAAGATGGTGCCCTTGACCTTCTCGCCCAGGCGCACGCCTCGACGACCCGGAGTGCCCCCCTCCTTGGCCTGCGCCTCGAACATCTCGGCGAAGGACTCGGATTCGGGTTGCTCCTCGTACAGCGCCGTGGAAGGCGCCGGCGTCGGCGCGACAGGGCGCGGCGTCGGAGTCGGCGTGGCACCGGAGGCCTCGGCGGCGGCCGTGGTCGCCTCCGCGGTCGCGGTCGCCTCGGCGGGCTGATCACCCACCGGACCCCGCGTTTCGATGGCACCCGACGCCCGCTTCACGACGACCATGGGACCGGACGGACGGCGCTCGCCGCCACCACCGCGGCGCTCGCCGCCTCGGTCAGCACCCCGCGGACGGCGCTCCTCGCCGGGCGCTCCTCCCTCGGGGCGCGGCTGCGCACCGCGTCCCTGACCGGGACCGCCGCGCTCGCCTCCGCGACCACCGCCGCCGCCGCGACCTCCCTCGCCACGGCTCGCGCCGCCCGAAGGAATGCCGAGCATCACGTCGCCGAAGGTCGCCTTCGGCTTCTTGGGGCCCATTCCGCCAGGACCGCCCGCATTGGAACCGTTCTTCTCGTCGCTCACTGCCGAGACCTTCCTGAGACGAAGTCAGCCCAGACTTCCCGTGAAGCCGGAGCCCATGAAAAAGGCGGCGCACTCTACACGCGCGCCCTGTCGGGAGGAAGCCCCGATGACACGCACGTGGTCCACACCGCCACCTGGACCCTAACGAAGAGAGCCCATTACGCCTTCCCTTCCGACACCTGTTTGCACCCCCAATCAAAGCCTGCCTGCCCCGTCAGGAGCCGAGCAATGGCGCGGACTTAGCGCTTGCGCTGCAGGCGGCCAGAAACCTTGCGGAACACCGCGCTGGCCTCTGGAACGCCGAGCGCCGCGGCCACCGCGAAATAGATTACTCCCATCGGGAGGGCGACGGCGACGAATCCCAGGATGGGATGCAGCGCGGGGGGGGCGAGGAAGGCGCCACCCCACTCTTCTTGTACTCCGGGCATGGGACCCAGCACCGAGGCAAGCCCCAGCTTCACCCCCAGGGCCACCACCCCGCCGATCACCGCCGCGCCCCACAGCCGGGGCAGCAACCCCGAGGGCACGCCCACCCGGCCCAACTGTCGGGAGAGCTTGCGGCGCAGGAGGGTCGACTCCAGCCAGGCCACCATGCCGCTGGAGAGCGTGAGGCCGAGCGCGCCCAGTTCGGGGGGAAGCCCCAGCCACTCGGGCCCGTGAAGGCCCAGGGCCCAGGCGCCCAGCGAGCCCAGCGCCACGCGGACGATGGCGAAGCGCAACGGCGTCTTTGGATCCTTCAGCGCGTAGAACGCGGAGGCATAGAGCCGGCCCACGGTGGCGGCCACCAGCCCCACGGACGCGCCGATGAGCAGGTACCAGAGGTAGCGCGAGTCCGCCGCGCTGAAGCGGCCCGTCTGCAGCAGCGCCGCGGCGACCATGTCCCCCAGGAAGAAGAAGGCCGCGGCCGAGGGCACCACCCAGAAGGCGATGCGCCGCGCGCCCGCGTCGATGCGCGCCCGAAGCTTCGCGACGACCTCTTCCCGCTCGCCGTCCGCCGCGCGCGCCATCTCCGGCAGCTCCGCCGCGGACACCGCCATGCCGAAGAGGCTCACCGGGATCAGATAGATGGTCTGCGCGTAGACCAGCGAGGACATGGCCCGCCCGGAGATGAGCGTGGCGAAGGCCGTGTCCACCCACGCGCTGAACTGCACCACGCCTCGCCCCAGGACGACGGGCCCGAAGCTCTTGAGCACCTGGCGCACCGGCGCCGCCACGGTGGAGAGCGACGGCCTGAAGCGCCCCAGGAGATTGAGGACGCTGGGCACCTGCACCGCGAACTGGAGGAAGCTGCCCGCCACGACGCCGTAGGCGAGCAGCTCCACCAGTCGCTCCTCGCTATACCGGCCGCCGAGCACCAGCAGCGTGAGGATGATGGCGCCGTTCCACACGACGGGCGCCAGATACGACAGCAGGAAGCGGCGGTGGCTGTTGAGGATGCCCAGACACCAGGCGCTCAGGACCAGGAAGCCGGTGCCTGGGAAGAGGATGCGCACCACGCGGATGGCCAGCTCGCGTGAGTAGCCCTCGAAGCCCGGAGCGATGAGGTCCACGAAGAGCGGGGTGAAGAGCATGCCCGCGCCCACGAGCAGCGCGGTGGCCAAGGAAAGCAGGCCGAACACCGCGCCCGCCACCCGGTCCGCCTCCTCCGTGTCCTTGCGGCCAAGCAGTTGGGCATACACCGGAATGAACGAGCCGGAGAGCACGCCCTCGCCAAACAGGTTCTGCAGGAAGTTGGGGATGCGCAGCGCCGCCTTGAAGATGGCCGCCGCCGCCTCGTTCCCCAGGTAGTGCGCGAAGACGCGCTCGCGCACGAGCCCCACGAGCTTGGAGGCGAGAATGCCGGTGGCCACGAGCAGCGCGCCTCGGCCGCTGGAGCGCTCGGACCGAGGGGGCGAGGCGGTGGGAGGCGGCGGGGAAGGCTCGGGCACGGAGGCGGTCACGAGCGGCGGACTCTACGCGTGACGTCAAGTGGCATGAAGCAGGAAACCCACCGGGCCCTGTTTCTCTTGACGGTGCCCCCGGCGCATTGCAAGGGTCCATTCCCAATGGCCGATACCCCGGACAGCGACCTGGACGACGTGGCGCGCATCCGCCGCGTGCTGGCGCGTGAGCTGGAGACCATCAACGAATACGAGTCCTTCGCCCGGGCCGCCACCCACCCCGAAGTGAAGGCGTTCTTCCTCCACCTGGCGACAGAGGAGAAAGAGCACGTTTCGGAGGCGGTCCACATGCTGCGCATGCTCGACGCCAGCCAGGACACCCGCTTCACCAGTCCCATCGCGGCCGGGCACTTCCAGCAGGCCGTCGCCAGCACCGGCACACCTGTCGCGGCCCATTCGCCCTCTCCGCCTCCACCGCCGACGCCGAACGTCATCAACGGCCGGTCCCCGGTGGAGCCGCTCACGTCCCTTCCCCCGCAGCGCCTGATGTACGGCCTGCCCGCTCCGCCGCCCGCCGTGGAGTCCCATCCCCTCACGGTGGGCTCGCTCCGCCGCAGTGGTGGCGGTGGCGGCAGCAATCGCTGAAGCGTTCCTTCCCTCTTCTCCTTGTTGAGTATCTGGAGACTGTTCGATGCCTGACTTCCTTGGACATGCCGAGAACCCGCTCCGTGAAGAGGAGTGGGCGCGCCTGAATGAGACCGTCATCCAGGTCGCGCGGCGCTCGCTGGTGGGCCGCCGCATCCTCGACATCTACGGTCCGCTGGGCGCGGGCGTGCAGACGGTGCCCTACGACGAGTTCCAGGGCGTGTCCCCGGGCGCGGTGGACATCGTCGGCGAGCAGGAGACCGCGATGGTCTTCACCGACGCGCGCAAGTTCAAGACCATCCCCATCATCTACAAGGACTTCCTGCTGCACTGGCGCGACATCGAGGCGGCGCGGACGCACAACATGCCGCTGGACGTGTCGGCCGCCGCGGGCGCGGCCGCCCTGTGCGCGCAGCAGGAAGACGAGCTCATCTTCTACGGCGACGCGAAGCTGGGCTACGAGGGCCTGATGACGGCCAACGGCCGGCTCACCGTGAATCTGGGCGACTGGACGGTGGCGGGCGGTGGGTTCCAGGCCATCGTCGAGGCCACGCGCACGCTCAACGAGCACGGCCACTTCGGCCCCTACGCGGTGGTGCTGTCGCCTCGGCTCTACTCGCAGCTGCACCGCATCTACGAGAAGACGGGCGTGCTGGAGATCGAGACCATCAAGCAGTTGGCCGCCGACGGCGTCTACCAGTCCAACCGCCTGCGCGGTGACTCGGGCGTGGTGGTGTCCACCGGCCGCGAGAACATGGACCTGGCGGTCGCCATGGACATGGTGGCGGCCTACCTGGGCGCCTCGCGGATGAACCATCCGTTCCGCGTGCTGGAGGCCCTCCTGCTGCGCATCAAGCACCCGGACGCCATCTGCACCCTCGAGGGCCCCACCGCGGCGCCGGCCCCCCGTCGTTAGTCCGGCCCTCGCGCGCCCTGCTCCCATGGCCAAGGTCCTGGTGATCGACGACGAGGCGAATCTCCGCAAGGTGCTCGCCGCGATGCTGCGCCGGGATGGCTTCGACGTCACCGTCGCGGAGAACGGTGAGCAGGGGCTCGCCGAGTTCCACAAGAACGGCGCCGACATCGTCGTGACGGACCTGGTGATGCCCAAGGTGGGCGGCATGGAGGTGCTCAGCAACGTCCGCGCCGCCAACCCGGACGTGCCCGTCATCATCATCACCGCGCACGGCACCGTGGACTCGGCCGTGGACGCCATCAAAGCGGGCGCGTTCGACTACATCACCAAGCCCTTCGACCAGACGGAGCTGTCCGCCGTGGTCGCCAAGGCCGCCAAGACGAACGAGAGCGCCCGCCGCTCCGTGCGTCCGGACCTCAAGGCGCGCGCCGCCATCATCGGCGATGCGCCCCAGATGCAGGACGTCTACAAGGTCATCGACAAGGTGGCGGACACGCCCTCCACGGTGCTCATCACCGGCGAGAGCGGCACCGGCAAGGAGTTGATCGCCACCGCGCTGCACGGCGCCTCCAGCCGCCGCGACAAGCCGTTCATCAAGATCAACTGCGCGGCCATCCCCGCCACGCTGCTGGAGAGCGAGCTGTTCGGCTACGAGCGCGGGGCCTTCACCGGCGCCGTCACCTCCAAGCCCGGCCGCTTCGAGCTGGCCGACGGCGGCACGCTCTTCCTGGACGAAATCGGGGAGATTCCCGTCGAGATGCAGGTGAAGCTGCTGCGCGCGCTCCAGGAAGGCGAGTTCGAGCGCGTGGGCGGCATCAAGACGACCCGCGTGGACGTGCGCCTCGTCGCCGCCACCAACCGCGACCTCCAGGCGGAGATTGAAGCGGGCCGGTTCCGCAAGGACTTGTACTACCGGCTGGCGGTGGTGCCGCTCACCCTGCCGCCCCTGCGCGAGCGCCGCAGCGACATCCTGATGCTCGCGCGGCACTTCGTGGACAAGTACAACCGCCGCCTCAACAAGAAGATCGAAGGCATCGCCGACGAGGCGCTCGCGCTGCTCCAGGGATACTCGTGGCCGGGCAACATCCGCGAGCTGGAGAATCTCATCGAGCGCGCGCTGCTGTTCGCGGACGGGCCGCTCATCACCGCCAAGGACCTGCCGGACCCCGTCCGTCAGGGAGCGGGCGTCCAGCCGAGCCCCGTGTCGTCCACCCCCACGCCGAGCCTGGAAGTTCCCACGGGCGAGGTGGGGCTGAAGGACATCGTCCGGATGAAGGCGGCGGAGCTGGAGCGGGACCTCATCGTCAAGAAGCTGGATGAGACGGGGGGCAACGTCACCCGGGCCGCGCGGCTCCTGCAGATCAGCCGCAAGTCACTGCAGACGAAGATGAAGGAATTCGGCCTGCGCGACTCCACGCCAGACGAGCAAGAGGACGGCCCCGAGGATTGACCCTCGGCGGGCGGAATTCCTCGTCGCGGGCGCTGGTTTTCGCGCCCGCCCACTCTTTCCATTCACGGAGCCAGCATGCGGCCGAACCTCCCCACCCTCGGTGCACCACCCAAGCGCAGCCCCATCGGGCCCGTGGTCGCCGTGTCACTCATCCTGGGCGGAGCCGCCGGGGGCGTGTGGTGGTGGAAGCAACGGATGGCCAACGCCACGGGCGAGGCCACCGTTCATCAGCCCGTCGCGGAGGCCACCGGCCCCGTCGATGCGGGCGCTGTCGCGGCGGCCGCGCTCACCGCGCCCGTTCCCGTGGACCCGGTGAAGGCCGCAGGTCTTGAGCGCGCGTCGATGCGCATCGACGGCCCGCTGGAGACGGCCATCAACAACGCCGCGGGCGCGGACGTAGGCCCTGCCCTGGCGCAGGTGGTGACGCGCACGCTGGTGTGGTGGGTGGCCGTGCCGGGTGAAATCCTGCGCGGCGACACGCTCGACGTGCTCTTCCAGCGCCGCCCCAACGAAGAGCCCCTGGTGCACGCGGTGCGCTTCACCAGCGCCAAGCTGGGCAAGACGCTGAGCGCGTATCGCTACCAGGCGGGAACCGAGGGCGCCGCCCGGTACTACCTGTCCACGGGCGAGGAACTGGAGCTGCGCCTGGAGAAGTCGCCGCTGGACGACTACGAGCAGGTGACGTCGCTCTTGCGCGATGGCCGGCGCCACAAGGGCGTGGACTTCCGCACCCCGGTGGGCACGCCCGTCAAGGCGCCCTTCGCGGGCGTGGTGAAGCGCAAGAACTGGAACTGGGGCAGCAACGGCAACTGCCTGGAACTGGTGGAGGCTGGGGGCCGTGGCCGCCGCGCGCTCTTCCTGCACCTGGACGAGGTGGGCAAGGACATCCACCCGGGCACGCGCTTCAACGTGGGTCAGGTCATCGGCCGGAGCGGCAACACGGGCCGCTCCTTCGCGCCTCACCTGCACTACCAGCTGATGACCCAGGATGACCGGGTGCTGGACCCCTTCGACCAGCACAAGACCTACCGCCGCACCATGGCGGCCGGCCACAAGACGGGCTTCGATGACGAGGTCCGGCGCCTGGAAGGGCTGCTCGGAACCTCCGTCGCGGGGAAGTAAAAGCAACCCGATTCTTGACACTCCTTCGACGGCGCGGCTAGCTGGAAGCCCCCGGGCTTGCCGGAAGGCCCGGTCGTTTCGCCGTCGGAGGTCGGATGCACAGGCTTCGCGCCGTACTCGCCGCGCTTACACTGGGCGCGCCGTTCGCCGCCAGCGCGGCGGACATCACCCGGATCGCTTCCTCCTTCGAGGAGGACGATCCGTTCGACCTGTTCATCGACGTCGGGTTCGAACGTACGCAGACTCGCGCCAAGATTGTCCGCGAGCAGCTCGCGCCAGCGGGCACGCCTCCCAATGAGGATGGCTCGCCCGCCACCCGCGGTGATGCCGCGGAGCTCTGGTACAAGGGCGTGGATGCCCGCCTCAACCTGAGGCTGGCCATCGGTCTCTACAAGGACCTGGAGCTGTCCTTCCTGCTCCCGCTGGTGTTCCAGCAGAACGAGCGGTGGGACTTCACCTCCCAGTCGTCCCGGGAGACGTCCACCATCACCAACAACTGCGTCAACGCGGATGGCTCGACCATCCCGGGATGTCTCTCGGACCCCGCGAACCTCGGCGCGCCCCTCTTCGGCGTGCCACAGGAGAGCTTCCGGGGCGGTCTGGGCAACCTCCACTTCGGCCTGGCCTACGCCTTCTTCAACCAGGCGAATGACGACACCAAGCCCACCTGGATTGTCGGCATCGACTACGAGGCCCCCACCGCGAAGGTGCGGGATCCGAGCGTGGACACCACGAACTCGGACGATCGCGGCAACATCGGCGACCGGGTCCACAAGTACCAGATCTACACGGCGTTCTCGCGCCGCATGGGCGTGGCCGAGCCGTACTTCAAGGCCAGCTACACCATCCCCGTCCGAGGCCCGCTCTTCTATTCGAACTGCGACCAGCGCAACGCCAACCCGCCGAACCTCGGCGCGCCCGGCAACTGCGGCACGGGGCCGTGGAACCGCAAGGAGACGGGCATCAAGGCGCCCGAGATGCTGGGGATGACCGCCGGTGTGGAGCTGGTGCCGTTCGACCGGCCCCAGAAGCACCAGAAGTTCACCCTGGACCTGCGGGCCATCGGCAACTACGTGGGCTCCGGCCGGTACAACAACGAGCTGAGCGCGGCGCTGCGCAAGCTGCTCACCTCCGAGGACTACTTCCAGGTCGGCGGCATGCTCGGCGCCACCGCGAGCGCGTCGGACGCCTTCAAGATTCGCGCGTCGGGCACGTTCCTCTACAACACGGACCACACGCTGACGAACGAGGAGCTGGGCCAGGACCTCGACGGCAACGGGCAGGTCGACACCGCGCCGGGCTCACCCGAGCTCAACCCGACGTTCGACTGGCGCTACGACCTGGTCTCCCGTCGCTTCCGTGCCGTGGGCAGCACGACGTTCCGCTTCGACCTGAGCGCTTCGTTCAACTTCTAGCGACAGGCCACACCCGGGAGGCGCGGCATGCACCGCCTGCCCTCCCGGTGCCGCGACGGCGGCGACCTGGGCTCCAGGAAGGACCCTTCCTGGAACCCGCGGCGATTCACCGCTTCAGCGACAGCCCGAGTCGGTAGACGTCCTGTCCCGACCAGCCCGCACGACGCGCCAGCTCGGTACTCAGCGGCTTGAGCTTCTCGCCGCGAGCCAGCCCCTCCTCGAGTCCGCGCTTCAGCTCCTCCTCGGACCAGCGGCGCTCTCCGGTGCGGCCCTCCACCAGAACCACCACCTCGCCCCGAGCCTCTTCCGTCGCGTAGCGCGCGGACAGCTCCGACAGCGGGCCCCGCACGAACTCCTCGTGCAGCTTCGTCAGCTCACGGGCCACGCACGCTCGGCGATCTCCCCAGGCCTCTTGCAGGTCCGGGAGCGTCTCTCCCAGACGGCGAGGAGACTCGTAGAGCACCAGCGTCGCGGACAGCGCGGCCACCTCCTCCAGCATGGCACGCCGCTCGGCGCCCTTGCGGGGCAGGAAGCCCAGGAAGTGGAAGCGCCCCGTGGGGAGCCCCGACGCGCTCAGGGCCGCGACGAGGGCCGTGGCACCTGGAATGGGCACCACCGTCAGCCCTCGCTCCAGGGCCTCGGCCACCAGCCGCTCGCCAGGGTCGCTGATGGCGGGGCTGCCCGCGTCCGTGACGAGCGCGCAGTCATCCCCTTCCGAAATCCGGTCGAGGATTCGCCCGGCCCGCTGTCCCTCCGCGAAGGCCGGCAGGCTCACCAGGTCCTTGCCGCCAATGCCGAAGTGGTCCAGCAGCACGCGGGAGTGCCGCGTGTCCTCGCAGGCGATGAAGCGCACCGCACGGAGCGTCTCCAGCGCGCGAGTCGTGATGTCACCCAGGTTCCCGATGGGCGTGGCCACCAGGTACAGCGTTCCAGCCATGCCTTCCCCTTACATGCCCGCATCGAAGGCGCCGGGAATGTGCTCCACGGTGGCGCGCTCTCCGCGCCCCACCACCGAAATCACGTCGAAGCGCATCATCCGCCCACGCAGGTCATGAGCGAAGAGATAGTGCAGCGCCGCCTTCACCACCCGACGTTGCTTGGCGAAGGACACGGTGTGCGCGGGGTCTCCCCACACGGCCGAGGAGCGCATCCGCACCTCGACGAAGCACACGGTGTCCTCGCGCTCCGCCACCACGTCCAGCTCGCCGTAGCGACAGGGCCAGTTGCGAGCCCTCACCACCCAGCCCCGCGCCTCCAGGTACCGCACCGCCACCGACTCCGCCTCGTCCCCGAACTCCCGCCGCACCCCACGCC